>NZ_AP018725.1:2600000-2900000 GCF_003967195.1 Sulfuriflexus mobilis
CAGATCAATTGCCCTTCGACATTGATCATACACATGATATTCGTCAGTGCACTGGTGACAGCGTGTTGCCGTTTAAACATATCGGCCATCCTGGCCTGTGCCTGCCTTAATTCATGTTCGGTTTTCCTTAACCGGCTCACGTCCCGGATCACCTGTACCATACCGCCCGATTCATCTGCGCCAGAAATGGGCGCCAGGGTATAAATAAAACATCCCTGAGCATCTTGGTGCTCTACTTCCAGGTAATCCAGTGGGCTTTCGTTTTCTATGTGTTCACAAATCGGACATTCGGCCTTTGCTGCAAAGGCCGAATGAAACAAGGTGTGACAATCCTTGCCCAGCAGGGCCTGTTCGTTTTTTCCCGTCATCTGGGCTGCGGCCTTGTTTACCTGCCGGACAAGTCCTTGCCGGTCGACGACAATCGTCGCATCCGGCACGGCATCAAATGTACTCGCCCCTCGCGCCAACATGGTGAACGGTTCACTCAGGGTATAACGAATGACGGCAACAAAAATAAGCCAGTAAGAAACAAACTTCAGGATATGCCCCATCGCGTTAGACAGGTCATAGACCCCCACATAGAAGGTGAAGGCGATTTCGGCCAGGATCGTCAGCAACATTGAGGCAATCATCAAATAGACGACTTTGGCCTCCAGCAAGCTACGTTTTTGCCAAACGTGCACAATCGCCAGGGCTATGATGGCAATGATCAGGTATTCACTGTATATCTTGAACGCTGTGAGACCGGTGCCCTCAATATAACCCGAAGGGAAATGACCAAACCAAACGGAAAGAAAAATGCCCAGGGCAAGCATGCCAATGCCGGAGAACACCAACTTTCTATGCAGGGGCATGGAGAGGAAAAGCGGCGCCATGAGTAATGTCCCGGCCTCAAGAAATCTTGCACCGAGCCAGAATTGAACGGACAAGTTTGCCCCGGCGTTGTCGAAGGTTGACATACCCTTGTATGCCAGTGCGTGGGCCAGGTCGATCACCCCAACCCAAAAATAACCACAACCCAGAAACATTAAATAACTATTCCTGGTAAATGGGTACGTATGCCACGCCACCAAGCCAACCAGCATCGCAATGATTATGGCAAAGAATTCTGCCAGGGTGTGAAAAAGAAGAAAATTCTGAAGTAGCGATAGCAGTAACACAATCGCTATGACGAACGGCGCGGCGATAAAAAACAGCCTGTCACCGCGAAAATTTTTATTTCTCTGCTTGGCAATATCGGTATCCATACCCTTAAGCTGTGCTGTGCTTAGCTTACTCCCGGCGTTCAGAGAGATATCTTTCTACCACCGCGACAAAAACTTCGACCTCAAAGGGCTTGGATATATAACCGTCACAGCCTGCCGCCAGGATAGCCTCCTTGTCGCCACTCATCGCCTTGGCAGTTAAGGCTACAATCGGCGCACTGACGCCGGCAGCCTTGATGCGTCTTGTTGCCTCGATGCCGTCCATACCAGGCATTTGTATATCCATCAGGATGAGATCAAAATTATCCGCAGAGGCGGTATTAACCGCCTCTTCACCACTTGTTACCTGAACAGTTTCATGGCCGGCATCTTCCAGGAGAAACCTGGCGATATAAAGGTTGTGCTCGTTGTCGTCAGCGATCAATATCTTGCTCAAAACACTACTCCCCTCAGTAATGAAGCATTAGCAAATAACCAGGCGCATCAACAAGGAGACTCTCCCCATTGATACTAGACGCACACGTAGCAAAATAATTTCATCTATAAAGCCTTGCCGTTCACAAGGCCCCTGAACCATTACACGACCCTTGGATAAAACCCTGTATTTTTTGCGAGTTATTATTAAATTTGTGTCAACGTCTCCACAGTACCCTTCATAGTCGCTAAGAGTATTGTAATCATAGGATATTTATTGACATGTAACAGGGGCTCACTGTGTTTTCTGCGCACACAAACTAAAATAATCTTATTTAATAATAAGATAGATGTGGATAAAGACCGCTGCTTTTGTCCCCAGCCCGGTATGTGTAACCGGACAATCAACCCTCAGGAAAGCATAATGCGTGCAAAACGGCGTTTCCCCACCTGGAAAACGTGACTAGTACCCGCCACCAGTACCCGCTTCGGATCTGCCACACGCTCGCCGTCCATTTTCACCGCACCCTGTTTGAGCATGCGCATGGCCTCCGAGGTGCTCTTGACCAGTTCGGCCTCCTTGAGCAGGTTGGCAACGGGCGTATCCGCTGGCAGATTGAACTCGGGCATTTCATCCGGCATCGCGCCCTTTTGAAAACGGGCAATGAACGTCTCACGTGCCTGTTCGGCGGCATGGTGGTCATGAAAACGCGCAATGATCTCCTCGGCGAGCAGGAACTTGATATCACGCGGATTGGTGCCCGCCTCAATATCTTTTTTGAATTGTCCGATCTCATCCAGTGGACGGAAGCTGAGTAATTCAAAATAACGCCACATGAGGTCATCCGAGATTGACATGATCTTACCGAACATCTCATCCGGCGCATCACTGATACCGATGTAGTTGTTCAGTGACTTCGACATCTTCTGCACGCCATCCAGACCTTCCAGGATTGGCATGGTCAACACCACCTGCGGCTTCTGGCCGTAGGCCTCCTGTAGCTGGCGACCGACGAGCAGGTTGAACTTCTGATCCGTACCACCGAGTTCGACATCGGCCTTCATCGCCACCGAGTCATAGCCCTGGATCAGCGGGTAGAGGAATTCATGGATCGCAATCGGCTGGCCGCCACTGTAACGTTTGTTAAAGTCATCACGCTCGAGCATGCGCGCGACAGTGTGCTTGGCGGCCAGCTGGATCAACTCACTGACATCCATGCCGTTCATCCAGCTCGAGTTGAACATGACCAGGGTCTTTTCCGGGTCCAGTATTTTGAAAATCTGTTGCTCGTAGGTCCGGGCATTTTCGATCACGTCATCACGGGTCAGTGGCGGACGTGTCGCGCTCTTGCCCGTCGGATCACCAATCATGCCGGTAAAGTCACCAATCAGGAACATGACCTCGTGACCCAGGTCCTGGAACTGCCGTAGCTTGTTGATCAACACCGTGTGGCCCAGATGCAGGTCCGGGGCGGTCGGGTCAAAACCTGCCTTAATGCGTAGGGGCTTACCGGAGGCCAGGCGCTCCTCAAGCTCTTTTTCTACCAGTATTTCTTCCGCGCCGCGCTTAATCAGCGCCAGGGATTCCGCCAGCGAAGCCATGCCTACCTCTCTATATAGGTCACTACCACAAAATTTCAGGCGCAAGGGTACCACAGGCAATACCCTGCACGCAGGCTGGTAAAATAATGCCCCTATTGACCGATACTTATATAACCGCTATGGTTAGCAGGATATTAAAAAGTGACTAAATTTCCGTGGATTACCGTTCATTCATAAAGCGTGACTATAAGTCACATGAGCCAGACCAGCGCCGATTGCCTAAATACCTGTCATGGCGCCGGCGGCATATCGTCGCTTTTGCTGTCTCGGTCAGCCTCGGCGCCCTGTTGATCACCGCCGCACCCTTCGAGGCCGAGGCCACCCGCCACGAGGGGCTCGGCGCTGACGATATGCCGATTACCCAGTCACTGGCGCTGCCACAGGCCCAGAAAGACAGTAAACCGTCGATTGTTCGTGCCCCCGCCATCACACCTGCCGAGCAGGAAACCACGGCACAGACCAAGGTCAAACGTGGTGACACCCTGGCCGCGATCTTTGCCCGTTACAAGCTCTCGGCCACCGAGCTACACAACATCATGGCCCTGGGCAAACCCACCCGTGACCTGCGCTATATAAAACCCGGTGATAAAATCCACCTGCGCCGTGATGCTGATGGCAAACTGCTGGAACTGACCCACGAGAAGAACCGCCTCGAATCGTTGCGCGTCACCCGCGCTGAAAACGGCTTCCAGGCCAAGCAAATCCGACGTCAGCCGGAAACCCGTATTACCTATGCCACCAGCAAGATTGATAACTCGCTGTTCGAGGCCGGGCAAAAGAACGGTCTGCCACAGGCCATTATTATGGAACTGGCCGGGATCTTCGGCTGGGATATCGACTTTGCCCTCGATATTCGCCAGGGTGATGAGTTCCGCCTCGTCTACGAAGAGCAATTCCTCGATGGTGAGAAGATCCGCAACGGCAATATCCTTGCCGCCGAATTCGTCAATCAGGGCCGTAGTTATCGGGCTGTGCGTTACCAGGCCAAAAACGGTCGTGCCGATTACTACACCCCGAGCGGCCAGAATATGCGCAAGACTTTCCTGCGCAGCCCGGTCGATTTTCGTCGTATCAGTTCGCGCTTCGGTAAACGCCACCATCCGGTGCTCAACCGTATGCGTCTGCACAAGGGTGTCGACTATGCCGCCGCGCGCGGCACGCCGATTCGTGCCACCGGGGATGGCAAGATCATCTTCCGCGGTCGTAAGGGTGGCTACGGCAAGACCGTGATCATCCAACACGGCAGCCAATACAGTACCCTGTATGCCCACATGTCCTCGTATAACCGCAAGGCCGGCAATGGCAGCAAGGTCAAACAGGGACAAATTATCGGTTATGTCGGGGCCACCGGCCGTGCCACCGGGCCACACCTGCACTACGAGTTTCGTGTTCATGGTGCGCACCGCAATCCGCTCACGGTCAAACTGCCCAATGCAGCGTCGATCAACAAAACCCTCAAGGCTGATTTTCTTGAACAGACCCGTGGCTTGATCGCACAACTTGATGGCTTGCAGCGTATTAACGTTGCCCTTGCCGAAACCCGCTAAGTCCCAGCACATCAAGGAGGACACAGGATGGCTGAGCTTTATATCGGTCTCATGTCCGGCACCAGCCTTGATGGCATTGATGCGGTCCTCGTCGATTTTTCAGCCGACAAACCACAACTGCTCGTCGCGCATAACACCCCCCTGCCGGCAGACTTGCGTAAGAACTTATTGGCACTGAATCGCCCGGCTGCCGGGGAGATTGCACGCATGGCACAGGCCGATGTCGAACTCGGCAGGCTGTTGGCACAGACCGTCAAGCAATTGCTGGCCCTGCACAATATTGATAACACCCAGGTCCGGGCCATTGGTAGCCATGGCCAGACCATCCGCCATAATCCGGATGCCGATGTCCCCTATACAGTGCAAATCGGCGACCCCAACACGGTTGCCGAACTCACCGGCATCACTACTGTCGCGGATTTTCGCCGCCGTGACCTGGTCGCGGCGGGTCAGGGCGCACCGCTCATGCCTGCCTTCCACGCTGCCTACTTGCGCGTCAATGATGCCAGTCGTGTGATCGTCAACATTGGCGGCATGGCCAATATCACCCTGTTGCCGTCCCATCCGAATAAGGCCGTAACCGGCTTTGATACCGGCCCGGGTAACGTGCTCATGGATGGCTGGTATCAACGGCATCAAAAGGGCCGCTATGACAAGGGCGGCAAATGGGCCGCCAGCGGCAAAACCGACCCCGCCTTCCTGCAGCGCATGCAAGGCGACAAGTTCTTCAAGCTCGCCCCACCCAAGTCCACCGGCCGTGATCACTTCGATATGCGCTGGCTGGACAGACTCATCAAACGTCACGGCAAACGCCTGCAACGCAAACATGTGCAGGCGAGCCTCTGTGAGCTCAGCGCCTGGAGCATTGCCACTGCGATCAACGAATACGCGGCCGATGCCCACGACGTCATTGTCTGTGGTGGTGGCGTGCACAACACCGCGCTCATGTTCCGCCTGCAGGCCCTGCTAAACGGCAGACAGGTGTTATCCAGTGAAGATTTCGCTATCGACCCAGATTATATGGAGGCGATTGGTTTTGCCTGGCTGGCAAAACAAACCATGGATGGCAAGCCGGGCAACCTGCCTTCGGTAACGGGGGCGCGGCATCCTGTGGTGTTGGGTGGGATTTATTCTGCTTAATTTTGGTGTTTCTTTAAAGAACTTTTAAGTTTTTTAAGAACGGCTGTTCTTTCCGCGCCGGCGCGGTGCGTGTGTCTTTTCTTTGCTTGCCAAAAGAAAAGGCACCAAAAGAAAGGGCACCCGGATCTCACGCCCTTCGGGTTCCCTGCGTTTCTCGACAAAGCAGGCGCTGCGCGCTCACAGAACCCTAACGGGTTCATTATGAGTACCCTAACCTTTGTGCCAAAGGTTCAGGGCAACTCGCGCTGTGCTCCGCACTCTTTAGCGCTCAAACAGTGCTCGCTATGATCCTGCTTTGTCTGCGATGCTCGGCGAGAGATAACGGGACTTTAAGGGCGCTTTATAAAAAACCAATTCATAGCAATGAACTTGCTCTTTACCTTAAAACCCCTTCGGGTTTCTCCCTAGAATCTCTTCGAGCTTCATCAGGGATTCCCTGCTCTTGCTCCGCAAGTTCTGGTTATTAGGTATTTCCTACGCTTCGCTACGGTCATCCCCTTCGATGCAGCCGAGCCGCGCAGGACATTTCCGGATAGTCACGTGCAGTCGACCCCGTTTGTAGGCGCGACCGTAGCAACGCGAAGGTTACATTAAGCCGTTAAACAAACGGGCGGAGTTCTGCGTGTGCCGGAAATTTCTAAGCAGTGAGGGGACTTGTTTATTCAGTGATAACTGAATAAACAAGCAAATCGTGGGGCGTGCTTTCTTTGGTTACTTTCTTTGCACGAGCAAAGAAAGTGACACGCGCCCAGTGGGCGTGTAAGAAACAACTGTTCTTAAAAACTCAAAAAGCCTTTAATAAAAAACAAATAAAAAACCCGGCAATGCCGGGCTTTTCACTTATCTCTTATCCAGCGAGACATACTCACGTGATGGTTCACCGGTATAAACCTGTGTCGGTCGGAAAATCCGGTTACTGCCTAACTGTTCACGCCAATGCGCCAGCCAGCCGGCTGAACGGGAGATCGCAAAAATAGCCGTAAACTGGTCGGTCGGTATACCCATTGCCTTATAGAGGATCCCGGAATAGAAATCGACATTGGCATAAACACCCTTGCTCGCCAGTCGTTGCTCTGCCGCCTTTTCAACCGCCATGGCGATTTCAAAGCTTTTATTGGCCTCATCATCGCGTGACTCAAGCAGGTCTTTAACCAGCTTCTGCAAAATAGTAGCGCGCGGGTCCTTGGTCTTGTATTCGCGGTGCCCCATGCCCCAGATCACTTCTTTATTATCCAGCTTACGTTCAACGTACTCTTCGGCCTTATCCGGCGAGCCAATCTCATCGAGCATTTCCAGCACACGCTCATTCGCTCCGCCATGCAGAGGCCCGGATAATGTCGCAATCGCCGAGGCCATCACGCTATTAGGGGTTGCCAGCGTCGAACCACTCACCAGCATGGAGAAGGTTGAGGCATTGATCGTATGCTCGGCATGCAGGATCAAACAGACATCAAGAATGCGTGCCATCTCAGGCTCAGGTACCTTGCCAGTCAGCATGTACAGGAAATTCTCGGCATAGGTTAAATCTTCACGCGGTGGAATCGGGTCATAGCCATTACGGATGTGTTCCCACATCGCCACAATGGTCCCCATGCGGGCAATGATCTTGACCGTCATACTGTGCACGTAACCAAGGTCATTACAGACATCACTACCCGTCAGACACTCATTCCCCGGATAGAACATACCCAGGCTAGCGACGGCCGTTTGCAGCATCTCCATCGGGTGGCCGGTGGAAGGCAAGGTCTTCATCAGTTCACGAATATGGTACTGGACAACACGGTTACGACGTAACTGGTGATCAAAGTTTGCCAGTTGGCTGCTGGTCGGCAGCACCCCGTCAAGGAGTAACAGGGTGGTCTCTTCAAAGGTACTGTGTTCGGCCAGTTGTTCAATGGAATACCCGCGGTACGAGAGTATCCCCCGCTCACCATTGATATCAGAAATATTCGATTTTGTGGCAGGAACGCCTTCCAGGCCCGGCAGGTATTCGTTCATGTATTTGGTCCAGATTTCGTCACAAGGTGGTAAGCATACCAAAAAAACCCTGTGCTGACGCATTAACCCTGTAACGACAAGGCGGGAACCTGCTAGCAGGTTCCCGCCTTGTCAGGGAAATTATTATTAATTCAATTCGTTATACTGAGAACGAGGAGCCGCAACCACAGGTCGTGGTGGCATTGGGGTTATCAATGGTAAAACGTGCGCCTTCCAGGTTGTCGATATAATCGACCGTACCCCCCTCGAGGTACTGGATACTCATTGGGTCAACGACCAGGGAAACACCCTCGGTCTCAACAATGAGATCACCGTCATTCACGTTTTCATCGAAGGAAAAACCATACTGGAAGCCTGAGCAACCACCACCGGTGATATATACCCTCAGTTTCAGGTCGTCACGACCTTCATCTGCCATCAGCTTCTTCACCTGATTGGCCGCATTACTGGTAAAACTTAGTCCTGAACTTGCCGCAGTCATGATGACACTCCGCTAAAACCAATGACGCTATATATTAGCACTTCATGAATTACGGACAATACCTATCCCGAGTGTTTTAGTCAAGAACTCTCGGCCAATTGCGTGGGGGCGGCCGGATTACTGCTCACCTTGACCGCGCTCACTGACTGGCGCGCATCGGATTCATGCACAAGATTACCGTTGACCTCGGCACCCATGGCCATCTCGATCAGCTTGTAATAAACATTACCATTAACGCGGGCATGGCTGGCCAGTTCCACACCCTGGCTGGCGTGTACATCACCATTCACCGTGCCATTCAAACTGATATGCGGGACACGCACTTCCCCTTCAATCCGGCCATGTTCACTCAGGCGCAGCACTGACGAACTGCCCTCTTCTGCGCTCACATTGCCGCGGATAACACCGTCTACATGCAAGCCGCCGCTGAAGTGGATATCGCCCTGTATCTCTGTATTACGGCCTACCAGGGTTTCAACCTTCATAGAATTGCGTTTTTTACTGCCATTTCCGAACATGAGAATCTCTACTCCCGAATCACGAGGGCACCCCCGCCATATTATCTAACCATAATCACATTATGCGCCTTTCGGTCACTGTCGCAAGTACTCTCTGCGAGGGCTGTTAAATACTTCACATTAAAGAATATTTACTCGTCTACTGGCCAGTAGGGCTTGTCTTGTGTCACAATTTATCATTAACTTAGTCAAGTATATGGTTAACAAGTGTTCAAAGAATGAAAAAACGATATTTTCTGTATTTATTACTGGCCCTCAGCCTGCCCGTCCAGGCGGACCTGCAGGAGGCCCGCAGCCTGCTGGAACAGGGTCGTCCCGCGGATGCCCTCCGTGAGGTCGAGCTGCAGCTGGCCGGGCAACCAAAGGCATTACAGGCGCGTTTTCTGCAGGCACAGCTACTCGATAAACTGGGGCGCGACAAGGAGGCTATTGCCGTCTACGAGGACTTGAGCCACGACTACCCGCAACTGCCCGAACCCTATAACAATCTTGCTGTGCTCTATGCGAAACTTGGCGAACACAACAAGGCCCGCGATGCCCTGCTCAATGCCATCAACACCCATCCCAGTTATGCCACCGCCTATGAAAATCTTGGCAATATTTACACCAAGATGGCCATAAGCGCCTACAACAAGGCCCTCGAACTAGGTAAACAGAAACAACCTGCGCCGATCACACTGGCGACGATTGAACGTATTCAACAGGTCAGCGAGGCCCCTGTCGTAGAAACCAAAACTGCCACGCCAGCCCCGGCATCCCCCCCCCTCGCCGTCTTACCCCCGGTTATCGCCCAACCGATAAATATCGATGACGAGGTCAAACTCCTCGTCGATACCGTCAACGGTTGGTCCAATGCCTGGTCTGCCCAGAATGTCGATGGCTACCTTGCCTATTATGCCCCGGCATTTATGCCCGCCAATGGGGTATCGCGAAGACGCTGGGAGCAACAACGCCGACAGCGACTCCGTTCACCGCGTTTCATTCGCATCACTATCAACGAACCCGAAGTCAAGATCCTCGGCAGCACCACCGCACGCATGGTGTTTGAGCAAGGCTATGAATCTGATCGCTTCAAGGATGCGGTGAAAAAGGTGCTGTTGATGGAAAAGATCGAGGGTCAGTGGCAAATCCTGCGCGAGTATAATAGCTGATGCCTTATGATCACCGTGAAGACTAACCACCAAGCCGGCATTCGGCCCTTGCTCACAGGGCTGTTGCTTTCTGTGTTGTGCTGGCCCGTCAACGCCGACACCACCTCTCATGGAAACAGTTACGAGCACTCGCTGATTCAAAGTCTTGATGACCTGTCACAGCAACGTATCGAACCGGCCTTTGCGCGAATAGAAAAACTCGTTGAAGACAATCCCAGCTTTCGTCTCGCCCAGCTGATTTATGCTGACCTGCTGATGGCCAAGGCACAAACACCGACCGATTTTGGCGCCCACCCGAAAGCCCCGAAGGCAGAATTGAAAGGCCTGCGTGACGAGGCACGTAAACGTTGGCAACACTATTTAACGCCCCGTCAGCCTGACACACTGCCGGCCAGCATGATCCAACTGGCCCCGGAAACCAAACACGTCCTGTTAGTCGACCTGAACCATTCACGCCTGTACATCTTTAAAAATAATAAAGGCAGCCCTGAGCTGGTTGATGATTACTATATCTCGATTGGCAAGCGTGGTGCCGACAAGCTGGTGCAGGGCGACAAAAAGACCCCTATCGGGGTGTATGCCGTCACCCGTTTTATCCCGGATCAAAAACTCCCAGACTTTTATGGCTCAGGGGCCTTCCCGATCAACTACCCCAATCACTGGGATCGACGCCTCGGCAAAACCGGCTACGGCATCTGGTTACATGGCACCCCCATCGACACCTACAGCCGTCCACCCCTTGCCAGTGATGGCTGCGTGGCGATCAGTAATGATGAGTTCACCAAACTCAGACCGTTTGTCGAAATACGTCAGACGCCGGTGATCATCACACAAGAGGTTAACTGGATCCCCCGCGCCGAATGGCTACAACGCCAGAAATTTTTCTCTACGTTGCTTGATGGCTGGGAACAGGATTGGGAGAGTAAAGACAGTAAGGCCTACCTCGCCCACTATTCACACCAGGACTTTAGCAGCGGCAATTACAACTACAAGCGCTGGGCAAAACATAAGAATCGTGTAAACCAGGCCAAACAGTACATCGAGGTTGAGCGTTCGGTGGTGAATGTCTTCACTTATCCCGGGCAGGAAAATATGCTTGAGGTAACCTTCGAACAGCGTTATCGCAGCAACAATTACAATAACAATAGTTATAAGCGCCAGTACTGGAAGAAGGAGGTCGATGGCCGCTGGCGCATTATCTATGAGGGTCCGGCCTGATTATCCGCTGCGGTCGCCGGGGCCAGTAATTGTTCACGACGCGGCGTATTCTTTTTCAGCCAGCGAACCAGGTCCGTCCAGATATGACTGATCTGTTGCTTGCTTGGCATGATCCCCGCGTGAGGTAATTCAATCGTGATCACCGGGATATTATTCTCGACACCCGCATAATTCCCCAACGAACCCGGATAGGCACCCAGCAGATTCAGATAGAGATGCCCGAGGCGTTTCGGTGGACGTGGCGGCCCATCGAAATCCAGCACGCCATAGGGGGCATGCACGGCGACGATGGCATCCGGTTTAAATTCTTCAATCAGACCATACAGCCAGCGTGACTCCGGCTCACTCAGGGGCAGCTTGCCGGGGTAACGACGAGGATTACGATGGGTACGTTTAACCCAGTAGTGCTCGGCCTCCTCAACCCAGTTACGTGTCGGGAAATTGCGATTCAGGTCGACACCATTGGCGTTCATGCGCATGGACTTACGCTGTAACAGGCCATCCGGGTTCAACAGGGGCACCACCTTCCAGTGAAACAGACCTGAGTGATGCTGGTTCAGGGTCTTCATCCACTTGAACACCACGCTCACGGATGAGTATTCATCGCCATGAATGCCCCCCACCAGTAACACACGAGACTGCGGTACACGTGTTGCGACAGGCGGGTATTCTTTCATCAGGATAGGGGTGTGCTTAATAGAACTTGCACCACTCAGTACGAGTCCGCTATCACACTCGGCATATTTGACACTGGCCAGTTTGTTGGCGATACGCTGGCAGACCTGCTCGATTCCCGTCTCCGCCATGGCCGGACTGGCACTGAACGCACCGAGGAGAAAGAGGCCATATAGATTTTTCAGGTTCACAGGGCTGATATCTTCAAGGCGCCACTGCCACTGCTACTGATACCACCTGACCAGCTAAAGGTCTTGTCCAGCGTAACGCGGTTCGAGACGAGATTGATATTGACCCGGCTGGGCACAAAGCCCTCCGGCAGGATCAAATCTCCCTCAAAGCTCTGGAAATATTTGAACTTGAACGGTAGCTTGCCAATCTTCTCCACACTGATATCCGACAGCAGCAAGGTACGGAGCTTACCATCCTGCACGCCCTCCAGCTGTATACTCGCTTCGCCACGCGTAACACGATTATTCTTGATCACCTGTGTCAGTACCAGCTTGTAACGATAGGCGTTTTTCTGTGCAGCGGGTTTGATCTGAAAACGCTGGATACGCAAACCACGCGCGGACTCACGCGGGGCGACGATACTCCGGTAAAAGGCCACCTCTTCCTTCAATTCCAGTATCTCAGCCTGCAGATTACGCAACGACTCATCCACCTCGGAATAGGCACGCTTTTCGATCTCGCCACTGCGTTGTCGGGAAATCAGTTTCTGCCGCAGACCATCGAGTTCACTGTTGAGTACAGCGATCTGGTCATGCATGACCTCACGCTCATTCTCCAGAGAGGTGAAGTCAAAATTGGCACGCGAACGACCGTAGTCGTAAATCAAAAAGCCACCGACAATCACCGCAAACACGAGTGCCGCGATCAGGATGCCACGCTTGAGCGGGTCATGCTCACTGACAATGAGTTGAGGTGACTTCATGGCAGCAAGGCAATCCCGTTAAGCCCGGTCTGTTCATCCAGACCAAACATGATATTCATATTTTGTACCGCCTGACCGGCGGCGCCCTTGACGAGGTTATCGATCACCGACAGCACTACCACCGTATCACCAGCCTGTGGCCGGTGTACCGCGATGCGGCAGGTATTGATGCCCCTCACGGTGCGTGTCTCGGGGTGGCCGCCGGCCGGCAGGACATCGACAAAACCTTCACTCGCATAGCGCTGCTCAAACAGAGCCTGCAGGTCGACATCCGTGGCCTTCAGGGTCGCGTACAGGGTGGCGTGAATACCGCGGGTCATCGGCATCAGATGCGGTACAAAGGTCAGGTCAACACCCCCAGCAGCAGCGAGCTCCAGGCCCTGGCGGATCTCCGGCTGGTGACGATGACCCGGCACGGCATAGGCCTTGACGCTCTCGTTGACCTCGCTCATGAGGATGCCGACGGCCGCCGAGCGCCCGGCGCCACTGACCCCGGACTTGCAGTCAGCAATCAAACGCCCGGTATCGATGAGACCCTGCTCGATCAGGGGCAAAAAGCCCAGTTGTACTGCGGTCGGATAACAGCCCGGGTTGGCCACCAGACGTGCCCCACGCACGGCCTCACGGTTGATCTCAGGCAAACCGTAAACGGCCTCGGCGACAAGCTCCGGACAGGCATGTGACATGCCATACCATTGCTCCCACACACCAATATCCCGGATGCGGAAATCGGCGGCCAGGTCGATGACCTTGACCCCTGCCTCGAGCAGGGCCGGGGTATGTTGCATGGCAATGCCATTCGGCGTAGCGAAAAACACCACGTCACAATCGCTCAACGAGGCCGCACTGGGGTCACTGAAGCCTATCTCCACATGGCCGCGCAGGTTGGGGAAGATATCGGCCACCGCTGTCCCCGCCTCGGCACGCGAGGTAATTGCCTGCAGCTCGACGTCAGGGTGCATCGCCAGCAGGCGCAGTAACTCAACGCCGGTGTAGCCGGTACCACCTACTATGCCTGTCTTGATCATCGCTCTCGTACTCCAAACCCGCTGCCTACAAAGGAACCCGCATAATAAGGACTGCGGCCCACCGAGTGAAGCCCCAGTCTCCCCTTACACGGGCACCACACCGAAAAACAGACAAAAAAAAGCGGCCGAAGCCGCAGAGTCTGCATAGTATTGTTATTATTATTAGGTTGTTGTTATTGTTAGATTTTAAATCTTAAAAAAAATAATCTTTAAAAAACTGCCACGTACTTCTACGTGTGGGCGCCAATTTAGCGAATTACTCAGACAGGGTCAAGTTATTGATTTTATATTACTTTATAAGGATATCCTTATTTAGCTCATGGTGCGGCCGGTGCGAGCCCCTATCAAGAAAGCCATCGATTTCCGGTCAGAAAATCATAAAGACCTAATGAGAAATGGGAGTTGTGTGTGCAAGTCTTGTGAGCCTTGTTGTGTAGTATTTTTAGATCACCACAGCGGCATGACATCGGCCTATTCAGGTAATAAATGATTTAACCCCTGCTCAAATACTGTTTGGTCATTAATGAAATGAGACTTTTATTACTTTGGTGAATGAACCGAGCAATATCAAATAACTGCCCATGTCAGGTAAAACAGATTACCCACCTATGCAGCATGGGCTCTGGCATAATCAGGGCATGCTGATGGATGGAATCCCCGCGACATGAACCGCTGGCTTGATAACTTGCGCCTGCGACTCGCCAGTGTTGATGCACTGCTGCTGCTTGCCGCCCTCGGCCTGATCGTCGGCCTGTTGGCCGGGGGGGTGACGCTGCTGTTTCGCCTGCTCGTCGAGGTACTGCAAGGCCGCTTCCTCGCCCACCCGGAAGGCTACGAGGCCCTCGGCTGGCAGGCCCGCCTGTTCCTGCCCCTCGGGGGCGGCGTGGTTATCGGCGTGGTCCTGCAACTACTTAAACAGGAAGACCGCAGCACCGGCATCGTCCACGTTATGGAACGTCTGAATTACCACGAGGGGCACTTACCGCTGCGAAATATCCTTGTGCAGTTTTTTGGTGCAGCCACCAGCCTGGTCAGCGGTCACTCCGTGGGCCGTGAAGGCCCGAGCGTGCACCTCGGCGCCGGCAGCGGCAGCGTATTGGGACAAGTCTTGCGGCTACCGAATAACAGCATCCGCAGCCTGGTCGCCTGCGGTGCGGCAGCGGCCATTGCCGCCTCCTTTAACACCCCCCTGGCCGGCGTGATCTTCGCCATGGAGGTGATCCTGCTCGAATACACCCTCAGCGGCTTCGTACCGGTGATCCTCGCTGCGGTCAGCGCCACAGTCTTGTCACGTGCCGTCTATGGTGCCGACGCCGCCTTTAGCGTGCCTGCCTTTGAACTCGCCTCACTACTGGAGATGCCCTGGATCCTGGTCATGGGCCTGGTCATCGGTGGCATCGCCGCCAGTTTTAACGGCCTCCTGAATCGCATCACCACACTCAGCAGCCAATGGCCCATCCTGGTCCGCTGCAGTCTCGGCGGCCTGCTCACTGGCCTGCTTGCCTTACTCGCGCCCGAGATCATGGGGGTAGGCTACGATACGATCACGACGGCCATGCTTGGGCAGTTGGGGATCGGTGTGCTGGCCAGCATCTTGCTGCTTAAGCTCATCGCCACCGCCCTGGCGATTGGCCTCGGCATCCCCGGCGGGCTGATCGCCCCCTCACTCGTCCTCGGCGGCATGGTCGGTGGTATAGCCGGCATTACCGGCGCGCACCTCATGCCCGGGACAATCGGTGAAAGCGGCATGTACGTCATGATAGGCATGGCAGCCATGATGGCGGCGGTCCTCAATGCGCCCCTGGCGGCCCTGCTGGCCCTGCTCGAGCTGACGGGCAATCCGAATATCATCCTGCCGGGCATGCTCGCCGTGATCACCGCGACCCTGACGCATAGCGAGTTATTTGGCCGTCAGTCGGTCTTCATTATGCTACTGCGAGCCCGTGGCCTCGACTATCGGCATAATCCCTTCGCCCAGGGCCTGCGCCGGATCGGTATCGCCAGCCTCGCCGACCACAGCTTTGTCCGCCATGCCCAGGCGATCACGACTGAACAAGCCAGAGTACTGCTCACTGAACCACCACGCTGGGTGCTTGTCGAAAACGAGCAAGGCCCCGTTGCGCTACTACCCGGAGGCGACCTGGCCCATGCGCTCGAGGTGGCCAGTGAGGGGCAAACACTGGACCTGCTCGCCATCCCCGGCCAGCGTCTGCAACTGACCGGCATACATCAGCAGGCGACCTTGCAGGAGGCCATGGGGCGACTCGATGCCGAGCAGGCCGAGGCGCTCTATATATGGCGCCCCAGTGCCCCGCAGATCCTGCGCATCGAGGGCGTGGTGACCCGCGAAGCCATTAATAAGGCCTGGCGGGGGGTGCCGGGATAAGGCAGACAGGCTAATATAGCTACCACCCTTACAACAGGATAAAGCCGATGGATGTCGCTGCAACCGATCTTGTACAAACCATTGCCCTGACCATGGGTGTGGCCTGGGCCAGTGGGATTAACCTCTATGCCGCCCTGTTCATGCTTGGCTGGATGGGCAGTAGCGGCAACATGACACTACCTGCCGATATGCAAGTACTCACTAACCCCCTGGTAATGGGTGCCGCCGGCTTTATGTATTGCGTGGAATTCTTTGCCGACAAGACCCCCGGTATCGACACCGGCTGGGATGCCATTCACAGTTTTATCCGTATCCCCGCCGGGGCCATGCTCGCCGCGAGCGCGGTCGGTGATGTCGGCCCCGGAGTAGAAATCGCCGCCGCCATCCTCGGCGGCACACTGGCCACTGGCTCCCACCTCACCAAGGCCGGTAGCCGCGTGCTCATCAACACCTCGCCCGAGCCTTTCTCGAACTGGGTGGCCTCGGTGACCGAGGATGCCCTAGTCATCGGCGGCCTGTGGACGGCCCTGAATCACCCGTGGCTGTTTATTCTCTTGCTGGTCCTGTTCATCGCCCTGATGATCTGGCTGTTGCCGAAACTCTGGCGCGGCATTAAGGGTGTGCTCCGTTTTATCGGTCGTGTGCTCGGCATCGTCAAAGACCCTCCCGAGGCAGTCGCCGCGGAGACGGCACCGAAACAGGCCGAACCGGTAGCGCACCCCCCTGACAACTAAAACTTCAATTAAAGACGTGATCCCATGAAAGCTAAAGATTCCCTCATAGCATTGGTCGTACTCGCCCTCCTCGGGCTGCTCGGCTATCTCTGGTTTGCCCCGGCCGGCCTGCGCCAGGCCCCGGATATCCACCTGACCACCCTCGACGGCGACAAGCTGGCGCTCAATGACCTGCGCGGCAGACCCGTGCTCATCACCTTCTGGGCCACCACCTGCCCCGGCTGTATCAAGGAGATGCCTCATCTCGTCGAACTGCACAACGACTACAGCCAACAGGGTTTCAAGCTGATAGGCATCAGCATGCCCTATGACCCACCGAACCAGGTCTATGAACTCGTCAAACGCCGCGGCCTGCCTTATACCATTGCCCTCGACATCAATGGCGAGGCGACCCGTGCCTTTGGTGATATTCGCCTGACCCCGACCACCTTCCTCATCGCCCCGGACGGCCGCATTGTGCAACACACGATCGGTGACCTGGACATGGCGGCCCTGCGCGCCAGGATAGAGGCCATGTTGCCGACACGGGTTTCATTACGGGGAAATCACTAACATGTTATGGCTCAAGGCCTTTCACCTCATCTTCATGGTGACCTGGTTCGCCGGCTTGTTTTACCTGCCACGCCTGTTCGTCTATCACGCCATGAGCGAGGATGCCGTTAGCAACGCACGCTTCAAGGTCATGGAACGCAAGTTGTTCTTCGGTATCATGACCCCAGGCGGCATTATCACCATCGCCCTTGGCCTGTGGATGCTTTATGACTATTCCTGGCAGGCCTACGCCAACAGCGGCTGGTTACAGGGCAAGCTGGCCCTGGTCGCCGTTCTCATTGCCTACCATATCTACTGTGGCAAATTACTCCTCGACTTCCGTCACGACCGCAACCACCACGGCCATGTATTTTATCGCTGGCTAAACGAATTCCCCGTATTAATCCTGGTTGCGGTGATCATTCTGGTGGTCGTCAAACCGTTTTGATAAGGCTATAATCGCCAACCCGAATTGAAACAACTCCGGCAAGAAGGAAATAGAGTCATGGCAAAAATGGTGCAGTGTGTGGTCCTCAAGCGCGAGGCAGAAGGTCTCGATAGCCCTCCTCACCCGGGCGAACTCGGGCAACGCATTTTTGAGAATGTTTCCGCCGAAGGCTGGACCCAGTGGCTGGAGCGCCTGACCACAATCATGAACGAGAATGGCCTGAGTACGGCTGACCCCCGCAGCCTGCAGGTCATCGAGACCCACATGCGTGGCTTCTTCTTTAATGAAGGCGATGCCGGTCAACTGCCTCCCGGCTACAGCGCCGGTGGCGGTGGTGGCAAAAAGTAAGCCTTCTCAAGGCTTCGTTTGAAAGCATCTTAAAGGCTCAACGCAAAGAAACAGATTGCTCTTCTATCGGCCAGGAACACTGTCTTTTCGATGTCAATGCGTTGAATTTAAGACCTTGCGTCTCGCCGGTCTTCGATACCAAATAATGGTGCGGTAACAATCGTTAATTTGGCATGCGCCGCTCGCAGGGCCTGCTCGGCCTGCGGCGCATCCTCGGCGACGGCATAAATAAAACCGAGATAACTCGCGCCATCCGGCACCGGTACCAGTTCGTGACCTTCGCGCACGCTGATGACCAGCTCCTCAATACCCTCAACGGCCTGTGCCGCCAGGGTGCCTTCGACGCGTCGCAGGATCCCGGCCTTTGGGATCGGTATCATCAGGACCCCCGCCCCGCCGCTAAATTCTTTTTGTGGAATGACCTGCCCCAGTGCCTGCGCGATCACCAGGGTTTCCAGACGCTGACCGGTGGCCAGTTCCACCAGGCGCGCGCACTCACCGCCTATCGTGCGTGCCGCCACCTCCATGACCCAGAGCTTACCTTCTGCATCCATGCGTAACTCGGCATGCACCGGCCCCTGTTGCAGCCCATAGGCTTGGCAGGCGGCGGCTACGGTTTCATGCGCGGCCTGTTGCAAGGCTATCTCATGGCGCGAGGGGGTGATGTAATACGTCTCTTCAAAATAAGGGCCTTGCAAGGCATCCGGCTTGTCGAACAGGGCCAGCTGTTGCAGCAGGCCCTTATCCAGCATGCCTTCATAGGCGACCTCGAGCCCCTCTATATAGTCCTCGACCAGCACATAGCGCCCTTCTTCTTCGTCTTTGGTATCGCGCAGGAGGGTCTCGATACGCGCAGCGGCCTTGAGCAGGCCCTCCTCATCATCGACCCGGATCACACCACGACTGGCCGACATGGCCAATGGTTTTAACACGCAGGGATAACGCACCGCATTGATCTGCCCGGCTAAAGAGTGGTGCAAATCGAGTTGAAAATGCGCCGGCACCCTGACACCGGCCGACTGCAGGCAGGCCCGCGCCTTATCCTTGCGTCGGGCGATCGCGGCGGCCCCGGGTGGATTGTGCGGCAGACCAAGGGCCTCTGCGACCTGGCTGGCCAGTTCAACGCTGTGGTCATCACTACCCATGACAGCGTCAAAGGGTGTCGCGAGGTGGACGCTATGTAGCAAGGCAATGGCCGCATCGGGGTCGTTAAAATCGATATGCAGGCCTTCACTGATGGCGGACACCAGCGAGTGTTTACCGGCCGAGGCAATCGTGACCTCAACACCCAGTTCTGCCGCTGCCTGCAGGTAGGGCGCGATACGGTAGCTATTATGGGGGGCCAGCAACAGCAAACGCCGGGCCAATGACGAAATATTTTGAGACTGACTCATATTAAACGGTACACGATAAAAAACGGGGCCAACTCACAATAAGGAGTGGCCCCGCTCTCAATCTTTTCAGGCTACCGGTTTAGGCGCAACCACCGCCGCCACTACCACAACCACCGCAGGAACCACTGCCACCGGTTGAGGCAAAGACATTATTAAACACGAAGCTCGCGCCGTTCATGCCGTTTTCAACATAATCAATCTCGACACCTTTCAGGTAATTGTGGGCAAACGAGTCAACGAAGATCTGGAAACCTTCGGCCTGCATGACCTTGTCGTGATCGAAACGTTCACCGGTAAAGGTCATGCCATAGGTCATGCCACTACAACCCCCGCCGGAGACAAAGACGCGGACCGCGGTAATATCATCGTCATCAACATCGGCAAACAGTTTGGCCATGACCTCCGTCGCAGCCGGTGTCAGGCTAATGTCTTCACTGGTTAACTGGTCTGAAAAATCTATTGCTGCACTCATCGCTGTTCTCCATCTCTCTGCCGCCTGGTGGCGACATTTTTCAAGCATTTATGTGGCCTATTGTACGCCTGTTTGCCCGGCTGAAAAGGCCTAATTCATCCCTATAAACCGTCCGGACAAATGACTTAAAACTTATAGGTATAACGCAGGTAATAATCGACATCGACACGGTCTTCCGCCGCACCGTTCTGGCGATCAATGTCCTCGCGGTGACGCAGGCGTGCCTCAAAACTCTGTTTCTTGGCGATCTTCCATTGATAACGTGCCTCAAGGAGATTGGTGTTACTACGGAAATCCGGTGACAACAGGTAACCGTCTCCGGCACGACCCAGCACAATACCCACGCTGTGCTTCGGTACGATATCGATAAAGTTAAAGGTCAGCTGACCGGCAAGGCCATCGGCACGGCCCGAGGTGTCCGTGCGTACTGCCAGTGCCGTCGGGCGGTTCGGCGCATAACCCAGTTCACCGGCGAGCATGAACTTCATGCCGCTATTGCCCAATGGCCAGCGTGCCGCCATGCGACCGACCACGGCCCAGTAATCATCGATACGTCCGGTGACATTTCCGTCCACGCGCAGGGCATCGGGCAAATAGGTGACGTCGATGCCACGCTGCACGACCGGCCCCCACTGCTGCTTGTTTTCCAGGGCAACAAAGTAACTGGCCCGGCTGCCTTCTTCGGTGAAGGCCAGCGGGCTGCGCCGCACCTGGGTCGCACCGGCCTGTGGGTTGTACTGCACGATGCCGTGCACACCCCAACCGTTGCCGGCCTGGTATTTCACGTAAACGCCATCGGTCCAGGTGATATCGGTATTCGGGCTGTCATTACGATCCAGCGACTTTTTCGCCACCCCCTCGAGTTCGAACTTGGTCTGCATACGACCGACACGCACCTGCCATTGTTTGCTCGGCCGATAGTTCAAATACAGTTCATCGATGGTCGAGTCCCCGCGACGCAGGCCATCATCGGAAGGGATCGAGGAGAAAAACTCGAAATGGTTGTGATTGCGATCATCGGTGGAGTAACGCCCTGCCGCGCGGACCTTGGCGCTCAAGGTATCGGTCAGCTCCCCCCCTAGCCCGACACGCAGGCGCAGGCGGAATTCATCCGTCGTATTTTGACTGCCATCACGATCCTCTCGGTCACTAGAAAAGAATCCCGTACGAATATCGCCTGAAATATCGACAGGTGAACCGGCACTCTCGGCCAGGGCAAAAGAACTCGTCAGGCAGAGCAGCGACAGCATTGTGGTACGTAACATGGTAAATGCCCTACAAATGAGAATGATTATCAACAACTATATCAGAATTTGTCTATTTATGGAATTAGACTGCATGATGTTAATCTTAATGAGAATGATTTGCATTTAGATTACAGTTATGTACAATCCTTCCACTCAAGAATGCATATTGTTCACCCTGTGGAGGTTTTAAATGAAATACCCAGTTTTATTACGCCAGAGTATCGTGCTGACGGCACTGACGACGACCGGACTGGTACACGCCGCAGCCGGACCGGCCCCCACTATTGAGGAATTGTGGACCGTTATTCAGGCTCAGCAAAAACAGCTTGAGGCACTGAAGGCCAAGGCGCAGCAGACTGAAGAAAAGGTTGAGGCGACGGGTGAAATACTCGAGCAGCAGGTCGCCAGCAGCGGTGGTCACGGTGGCAGCGGCAAGACCACGATCGGTGGCTACGGTGAACTGCATTACAATAACCTTGAAGCCGGTGATGGCACCGATACCAAGGAAATCGACCTGCACCGTTTTGTTGTGTATTTTGGTCACGAATTCAATGAACGTACTCGCTTCGTTTCCGAACTCGAAGTCGAACACGGTGGGGTGGAGGCCGATGGCAGCCCGCTCGATGGCGAAGTCGAGGTGGAACAGGCCTATGTCGAGTTTGATATTAATGATGAGGTCAGCGCCAAGGGCGGTGTCTTCCTGCTGCCCGTGGGTATTATCAATGAGACCCATGAGCCACCGACCTTCTATGGTGTAGAGCGTAACCCCGTAGAAAGCGTCATTGTTCCGGCGACCTGGTGGGCCGGTGGTGCCGCGGTCACCGGTAATTTTGCCAACGGACTCAGCGCCGACCTGGCCCTGCACTCCGGCCTGCAGATCCCGACCACGGGTAGCAGTGCCTTCCGCATTCGCAGTGGCCGTCAGAAAATTTCTAATGCCAATGCCAATGACCTCGCCATGACCGGTCGCCTGAAATATACCGGCATCCCCGGGCTCGAACTGTCCGGCTCGGTTCATTACCAGAACGATATCAGCCAGGTCAGTGGCGACGGTGCCGACGAGGCCACCCTGCTCGAGGCCCACGCCATCTGGAACCGCGGCCCGTTTACCGCCAAGGCCCTGTATGCGAGCTGGGATATCGACGGTGATGCCGTTGAAGCCGCCGACGCTGACAAGCAGGATGGCTACTATGTCGAGGGTAGTTACAAACTGACCAAGGAATTCGGGGTCTTTGCGCGCTTTAATGATGTTGATGGTGTCCGTGTTCAGGACGAGTTCGACCAGGTCGATGTCGGTTTCAACTGGTGGCCGCATGAAGATGTCGTCATCAAGGTCGACTACATGGATCGTGAAAACGATAACGACAGTGATCGTGACGTGGATGGGTTTAATGTTGGCATCGGCTATCAATTCTAAGTTTATTTTCCTTAGAAATACTATACTGTAGGCCATTATGTACAGGGTACCTCGGTGCCCTGTACATTTTTTTTCAGGAAACAACGATGATTCGCATACTTGGCCTGTTACTCATTAGTCTGCTGCCAATAACAAGCTCGGCACGTGGTGTCTACCAGGAACCGACTGCGTTTATTAATGAGGTCTTCGCCGGCAAGCCGCCGGCGGTCAGTCGTCTCTGGCTAACCGGGACATTGAAAGAGGATGCCAGCGAAATCCTTGGTCACCCACCCGCCAGCCTGCGCCTGCGCTACTGGGGCCAGGCCAGGCGCACGGCCTGGGTATTGGAGGAAATTGGCAAGGAAAAACCGATTACCGTCGGTATTGTCATAAATGCAAATCGCATAGAGCGTATTAAGGTATTAATTTTCAGAGAAAGTCGTGGCTGGGAAGTTCGTCATGACTTTTTTACCGCGCAATTCAGCAATATTGGTTTGCAAGCTGATCGCGACTTGGACAAGCCCATTGATGGTATCAGTGGCGCAACCCTGTCGGTGCGTGCCCTGAAAAAATTATCACGCCTTGCATTGTATCTCCATCAACACACACCGTTCGCCCATGACGCGCCATAAACATAAAAAACCGTTCGCCATAAAACTACGCTCGTTATATTTGTGGCACCGGTATATCGGCCTGAGTGTTGCACTACTGACAGTCATCCTGGCTGTCAGCGGGCTGATGTTAAACCACACTGACCGGCTTGGACTTGATCGACAGCATGTCGCATCTGAATGGTTGCTCGACTGGTATGGCATTGAGGCGCCCGCGAGGCTGTCCAGCTACCCGGTTGCACAAGAGCATGTCAGCCTGGTTGAAGACCGTCTCTACCTGGGGCAACGTGTCCTGCCGGGTCATTACACCCAGCTTGTCGGTGTGCTGTCTTTTGACAAACTGATCATCATCGCCGTCGATCAACAACTGCTCATCGCAACCAGCGGGGGCGAGATCGTTGAGCGTATCGGTGAGGTTGAAGGCCTGCCGGCAGCACCACTGGCCATTGGCCGGCTTGGCAACCGGCAACTCGCCCTGCGCACCGCAGACGGGATTTATCTGACCAATGTGGAATTTACGGCCTGGCAAGCTGGCAGCCTGGCCCCGACGGATATCGACTGGTCAACCCCTGGTACTTTGCCCGACAAACTGGGGCAAACACTCCGACGCCATTACCAGCAAAGCACTTTGCCAGTCGAACGGGTTGTCCTGGATATTCACAGTGGCCGGATTCTCGGCAGTTTCGGTGTTTATCTGATGGATATAGCCGCCATCCTGCTAATCATACTGGCTGCCTCCGGCAGCCTGATCTGGGCGCAACAACTACACAAGCGCCTGACACACCGCAATAAAAAAACCGGCAATTAATCTGCCGGTTCATTGCAGCCAGGCCCGTCGGCCTTACTTGGACAGTCAGTTTTCCGCCTAGTGGCTCAGGGTCGAGGCCGCCGGGTTGAGCTGACGTTCGGCATCGATCAGGTGATGCCGCCAGTGAAATTCATAACTGTGCTGCCAGTCACGCGCCGCCAGCTGCGGGTTGTTATCCAGCAACTTCAGGCCGCGTTTCAGATCGAAATAAATATCGGTGATGTCATCGGCGAGGCTGCCGGAGAGACGCTGTCCTTCGAGGCCGTCATATTCATAATTGTAGCCATCACGCTCACCCAGGGCCTTATAGAGTTGGGTAAATAACTCAAAGCGCTCATCGTAATCGGTGCTCGATTCATAAACCGACATATCCTGGTTATGACCCAGCGCGCTCACGGCCTCTTCCAATTGGGGTAACAAGACCGACATATCGACTAACCATGGCTCAACAGCCTTTTCATCGAAAGACTCGACCAATTGGCAAAAACGCTCTGCCAGGTCTGCCATTTGCTGTGTTGTCTCATTCGCCATCGGTCTTCCCCTCGTGCTTATTGTTCATTTTTACTTATTTCTAAGTGTAGCCAAAAATATGAATATTTATAGGCCACCTGTCATACCTTTATTATTGCTAATGCCCTGTTTTAACAGACTGTTTTTGCAAGGCCTGTAAATCCCTGAGGATTTCACCGGCATGCTGTCGGGGGCTGACGCGAGCATAGTGGCGGGCGATACGCCCTTGCGGGTCAATAATAAAGCTCTGCCGACGGGCAAACTTGATAGGACCAAAACCACTGAGCACGCCATAGGCGGCGGCAAATTTTTTCTCACCATCGGCCAGCAGTGAAAACGGCAGGTGGTACTTGGCGGCAAAGGCCTTGTGTGAGGCTAGATCATCCAGGCTCACACCCATGACCACGGCGCCAAGTGCCTTAATCCGGTAATACTCATCACGAAACTGGCAGGCCTCGGCGGTACAGCCGGGGGTATCGTCTTTCGGGTAGAAATACAGCACCAGCCACTGGCCGCGATAATCTTCAAGACGTTGACGCTGGCTGTTTTGGTCCAGCAGGTCAAAGGCTGGTGCGTCCTCGCCCACCACCGGGCCGGCACTGGCCGGGGCGCTGCGCAATACCAGTATGGCCAGCAATAGCAAGGCTAATAGGAACAGCCCAATAGGGAGAAAATAACCCGTGCTCATCGTGCGTCGTCCTTGCGCCCCCTTCCACGAGCAGGGCGTTAAATTGCCACCATTTCAAAGTCTTCCTTGCCGGCACCACATTCCGGGCACTTCCAGTTCGGCGGTACGTCTTCCCACTTGGTGCCTGCGGCAATCCCTTCCTGGGGATAACCCTGTTCCTCATCGTAGATAAACCCGCAAATCACGCACATATAGGTCTTCATGAAATTATTTTCCTTTTTCTAATCCAGTCGGCCTTATTCATACCGACACAGCGACGGGCATGATAACCTAGTTACTTTGTTTCCGGCTTTATTCTAAGCTGCCGATATTGAAACCGAATTATGTCACGACAGCAAGCCAGCCCCATCATCCTGTGTTTTTCCGGCCATGACCCGATTGGTGGTGCGGGTATACAGGCCGACATTGAGGCGATCGCCGCACAAAGTGCCCATGCCGCAACCCTGATCACCGCATTGACCGTGCAGGATACGCGTAATGTGCAACGCATCGAGCCGGTCGCTGCCGAAACCTTGCGCGAGGCCGCCAGTGCCGTGCTCAAGGACCTGCCCGTTGCCGCCTTCAAGATCGGCCTGCTCGGCAGTGCCGAGATTGCGCAGACCGTCGCCAATATCATCCGTCAGCACCCCGGTATCCCACTGGTGTTGGACCCGGTGCTGGCCGCCGGCGGTGGCAAGAAGCTGAGCGATGACAGGCTGCTCGAGGTGATGCGTAAGCAGCTACTGCCCCTGGCGACCCTGCTGACACCGAACAGCCTCGAGGCACGCCAGCTGAGCGGGGAGGAAGACCTCGACCTGGCGGCACAACAACTCCTCAGCATGGGTTGTAAAAACGTACTCATCACCGGTACTCACGAAGCGACCGACCGAGTATATAACACCCTGTATACTGCTGCGGGCCAGCAGGTGTTTGAGTCCGAACGTCTGCCCGGCGATTACCACGGCTCCGGCTGTACCCTGGCCGCCACTCTCGCCGCCCGTCTGGCGCTGGGCGAAGAGGCCACCTCCGCCTGTCACCATGCCCTTGCCTATACCGAACACTGCCTGCGCCGTGCCCATTCACCCGGGCACGGCCAGTCGTTACCGGGGCGTATTAAAAAAGACCATGAACAGAATGCTATTGAAGATTTAAACCCTGACAAAGACTTATGACTAAAAATACTCTTAAAGGCCTGTATGTCATCACTGATGATCAACTCAGCGGTGAGCACTTACTGACACACGTGCAACAGGCGCTGGCCGGCGGCGCCCGCCTCGTCCAGTACCGCAACAAGACCGGCAGCGAGGCCGTGCGTGAACACACAGCGCGTGCCGTGCTCGAACTGTGCCGTGAACAGCGCGTGCCCTTGTTGATCAATGATGATATCGAACTCGCTGCGAAGATCGGTGCCGACGGCGTGCACCTCGGCCAGGATGATGGCCGGGTCACGGCGGCGCGCAAGCGATTGGGGAGTGGCGCCATCATCGGCGTGACCTGCCACGCCTCGCTGGCACTGGCGCAGACGGCAGAGGGTGAAGGCGCCAGTTACGTGGCCTTTGGCCGCTTCTTTGACTCGCAGACCAAGCCCGAGGCCCCGTCCGCCGAGCTGGACATCCTGCGCGAGGCCCGGGCCGCACTGGATATCCCCCTCTGCGCCATCGGTGGCATCACGCCCGACAACGCCCCGGCCCTGCTCGAGGCCGGCGCCGACCTGCTGGCCGTGATCTATGGCGTCTTTGGCCAGCCGGATGTTGCCGCCGCCGCAGAACGTTACACACAACTATTCAATTTCGAGTAAAAAACGCAGAGGTCGCAGAGGCGCAAAGGCCGCAAAGTTGTTAAAATAACCTAAAATTATGATCGTAAGCACTCTGGTATTTCTTCGCGCCCTTTGCGCCTCTGCGATCTTTGCGTTACTAACTCCTCTACTCAAACAGTCAGGAAATATAAATGTCCCGTTCGCATGATCTATTTGTCGCCGCCCAGCAACATATCCCCGGTGGGGTGAATTCCCCGGTCCGCGCCTTCAAGGGCGTCGGCGGTGACCCGGTGTTCTTCAAACGTGCAAAAGGTGCCTACCTGTTTGATGAAGACGACAAGCAGTACATTGACTACGTCGCCTCGTGGGGCCCGGCGATCCTCGGTCACGCCCAGCCGGATGTGATCAAGGCAGTCCAACAGGCGGCAGAGAATGGCCTGAGCTTCGGCGCGCCGACCGCAATCGAGACCGAGATGGCCAACACGCTGTGCGAGATCGTGCCGTCGATGGACATGGTGCGCATGGTCAGCTCCGGCACCGAGGCGACCATGAGCGCGATCCGCCTCGCCCGTGGTTACACCGGCCGCGACAAGATCGTCAAGTTCGAGGGCTGTTACCACGGCCATGCCGACTCACTGCTGGTCAAGGCCGGTTCGGGCATGCTGACCCTCGGTGTGCCGACCTCGCCGGGCGTACCGGCCGGGCTCGCCAACCACACGATTACCCTCACCTACAATGACATCGAACAAGTCAAACAGGTATTTTCTGAGATCGGCGATCAGATCGCCTGCATCATCGTCGAACCGGTGGCCGGCAACATGAACTGTATCCCGCCCCTGCCCGGTTTCCTCGAGGGGCTGCGCGAGGTCTGTGATGCACACGATTCTGTACTCATCCTCGATGAGGTCATGACCGGTTTTCGTGTCTCGCTCGGTGGCGCCCAGGGCTACTACAACATCACGCCGGACCTGACCACGCTCGGCAAGGTCGTCGGCGGCGGCATGCCGGTCGGCGCCTTCGGTGGCAAGAAGGCGATCATGGAACACATCGCTCCGCTCGGTCCCGTCTATCAGGCCGGCACCCTGTCCGGCAACCCGATCGCCATGGCCGCCGGCCTGAAGACCCTGCAGCTGATCAGTGAACCCGGTTTCTACGACGCGCTCGCCGCCAAGGTGGATAAGCTGGTCAGCGGCATCATGGCTGCGGCGAAAAACGCCGGCGTGCCGATGACCGAAAACCACGTCGGCGGCATGTTCGGCCTGTTCTTCACCGATGCCGACAAGGTCAGTAACTTCGCACAGACCTCAGAGTGCGATGTCGAGCGCTTCCAGAAGTTCTTTCACGGCATGCTCGAAGAAGGTATCTATCTGGCACCGAGTGCCTACGAGGCCGGCTTCGTTTCCAGCGCACATACCGATGCGGATATTGAGGCGACGATCGCCGCCGCGGCCCGGGTATTGGCCACACTGTAATAAAATATTCACCGCCCTGCATGGGCGGTGAACAGTGCCGCTATTTCGAGAGGTATTCTTCCAGGCACTCGAGCGTGCCCTGCCAGCCACCCTCGTGTGCGCGGCGCAGTTCCTCATTCGGCAGGCGCTCATGGGTCAGGACGATATCCGTGCCGGCGGCCGTTGCCGTAAACTCGATCGTCAGCAGCGTCTCGCCGATGTCGGCAGCGTTTTCGATCCAGCCGAAGGTCATGACAATCCTTTCATCCGGCTTGATCTCAACAAAGCTCCCGGCACAGACGGAGTCCGCCTCCGGGTCACCCTTGCAGTCATGGTCTTCACGCACGGGGATCATGCGGATCTGGTAGTCACCCCCCTCGCGAAAATCATATTCCTCTACCTTGCAGTCGTGTGAGTGAGGGCCGAACCACTGACCGAGTACCTCGGCCTTCGTCCACGCCTCGAATACGCGCTCACGGGGAAACACGTAGGAATGACTGAGTTTTACAACCTCCGTTGCCGTTTCTGCTGCCATGGTCATTTTTTACCCTCCTTGTTCGAAGTTGTCTCCAGATAACGCCCCAATGCCTCCAGTTGTTGCTCCCAGAAGCGCTGATAGTGTTCAACCCAGGACATCGCGGCCTGCATCGGTGCCGGGTTGACGACAAAACGGTGTACCCGACCCTCTTTTTTCCGCTGTATCAGCCTGGCCTTTTCCAACACCCGCAAGTGCTTGGATACCGCCGGCAGGGACATGCCAAATGGCGCCGCCAGTTCCGTTACCCGTGCCTCGCCCTCTGCCAGACGGGCCAGGATCGCACGCCGAGTCGGGTCTGAGAGGGCGCCAAAGGTGGCATCCAGCTCGTTGTCTTTATATTTAACCATATGGTTAAATATATGTCGGGTTCTGGCCGATGTCAAGTCCTACAGTCATAATAGCTGCCCAGGGATATATGACCGTGAGGGTCAATGCGATAACGGTGAGGGGGCTGACCCTATACGGGTCATAAAGCGGACGTGCCGATGTCGATATTCGAGGTAAGCCCTTATTACCGGGGATGCCGCCGCCTGGCAGGGTTTAACGATTATGCGCTGTCGCCGCTAAGGGCGCATCGTTTCGCAACCAGCGGGCAAGGTCTTCTGCTGGCTGGGGCCTGGCCATGTAATATCCCTGGCCCCGGCCACAACCCAGCGCCGCCAGGAAATTGAATTGCTGTTCGGTTTCAATGCCCTCCGCAACAACATCGAGGCCCAATCCTTGCGCCATGGTGATAATGGTCGATGCGATCTGTGCATCCGATTTATCGTCGGGTATATTCCTAATGAATGAACGATCGATCTTTAGTGTATCGATAGGCAGCTGTTTGAGGTAACTGAGACTGGAATAGCCCGTACCAAAATCATCAATCGACAGTTCCACCCCTTCACTCTTAAGCTTGTCAAAGACCTCGGCCACTTTATCTGAAATATTCAGGAACATGCGTTCAGTAATTTCCAGTTCCAGCCGCTGTGGGTCAAGTCTGGCATTGCGTAATGCCCGCGCCACCGTGGCAAGGAGTTTGTTGTGCTCGAACTGCCTGGAGGAAACATTCACCGCCAAACGCAACGGGCTAAGACCCTGGTCATCCCATTCACGTACCTGGGCGCAGGCATGTTCCAGCACCCATTCTCCCAGTGGCACAATAAGGCCGGTCTCTTCTGCGAGCGGGATAAAACTGTCCGGGGGCACCAGTCCACGCTCGGGGTCTTCCCAACGCATTAATGCCTCCACACCCACTGGGCGTTGATCGGCAATATTAAATATCGGCTGATAATGCAGGCGTAATTCATCGCGTTCAAGCGCGTGGCGCAGGCGTGTCTCCAGACTCAATCGGTTACGAACCCGATTAGTAAATTCCGCATTATAGAACTGATAATTGTTACCGCCCTGCTCCTTGGCATGATACATGGCGACATCCGCATCTTGTAACAGACTGTCACTGGTATCATCGTCATCAGGGTACAAGGCCACACCGATACTCGCTGATGAATACACATCCGTCACGCCTATATCGAAAGGTGCGCGCATGCTCCTCAGCATACGTTTGCAAACGAGGTCGATATTGGATATATCAATAATGCCCGGCAGGATAGCGACAAATTCATCGCCACCAAAACGATTAATGGTGTCTTCATCACGCAAACAACCCTTAAGACGCTGGGCAACATGCGTAATAAGTTTATCGCCCGCATCGTGGCCGAGACTATCATTAATGGTTTTAAAACGGTCCAGGTCAATAAACAACACTGCCAACTTGTAGTCTCTACGGCAGGCACTGGCAATGGCAACCTTAAGCGTTTCCGAAAATGAGACCCTGTTTGGCAGGCCGGTAAGCGGGTCGTAGTAGGCCAGGCGATCGAGGTGTACCTGGGTTTTGCGTCGCTCATCTACCTCCGCCTGTAGCTCACGGGTGCGTGCCGACACCTGTCGGCGTAGCAATATCGCCAAGCCAGCCATCAGCATCACGATACTGAACAGCCCCAGTACGAGCCATAGTAACCAATCAGGGAAATGAGGTTTTATTGACTGGTTCATCCAGCGCTGTAAGGCCGCATAGTAGACCGAATGCGTATCAGCCTTGAATTGATTCAGTTGCACATCGATAGTGTCCAGTATCGCTTTATGCCGGGTATGTGGTGCGGCATAGTGAATATTGATGGGATTAAATACGATACCGGTTTCTACCAGATGATAGGCATTGGCGTTGACTGCACCAAAGAGACGATTGGCCACACCCACATCGGCCTCACCTGCGCGCACACTTTCCATGACATCGCTAAAGTTCTCACGCTCTACCAATTCCAGCTTTACGCCGAATTTTTCCACCAGTTCACGGAAAGCTGCCGCGTGTATGTTATTCCGCATTACCGCAACCCGTTTGCCCTCCAGCTCAAGCAATGAACCAATATTTGAATTGGTGCGGGTATAGATAAGCCCCCAGTTACTGATAAGTGCATTACGGCTAAACGAATACTTTTGGGCGCGTTTGTCCGAATAGGCAATCGCGGTCAGTATATCGATCTGGTGATTGTCGAGGCCCTTAAGATGATCTGCAAACGAACCCGGCACGAATTCCAGTTGCCAACCTTGCAGTTCGGCTATGGACCTGAGCGTATCAATGGCAATGCCGCGCCATTGCCCCCCCTCATCCTGCAAGACGATAGGCGGATTGTTCCAGACCCCGACGCGAATGCTTGTCCCGGGCTTATCCTGTAACGTATGTCCTGAGACAAGGCTTATAGGAAAAACAAGAAATAAAGCCAGAAATATTTTCTTCATGCCTTAACCCTAATCGCCCATTATCGTCTTTAGAATTTTCTTAATGTCGCGGCCCAGTCATGGTGGTATTGCTGATATAGCCAAGCAGGCGGCACCCGCCACAAGACTTCAAATTTCGTTGCAACCTGCTGAATTTTCTAATATTAACGACTAAACATCGTCTTTAGAAAAAGCCCATACACTATATATATCGGCTATGATATGGAAAACCTTAAGAAAAATATGATATGACTACCCGCGCTACGAGCAGACCGATAAGCCAGGAAAGCATCGGATTCCTTGCTGCCTGGCCCATCATGACAGGTATCTCGCAGAGGAATACCAGCCCTCCCCTTGGAACCTATGCCTACAAAAACAGCGAGGTTCAGGAGGTGGTAAATGTCGTGGTGACAGTCCTTCAGCCTGGATTATTTGTTTTCATCGGTGGTGTTCTGTAACCGCCATTTTGTATAACAGTCCAGACCACAAAAATGACGGACGTAATCGTCTGCCTCCTCATTTACTGCTTCAGAGACGGGGATCACCTTGAGACATACCTCGCACGGGACGTTTTCTTCTGCGCTCTGTTCTTTTCTATCGGCCATGGCCTATCCCTATGAATGCAAACCCTCAAGGATAAGAGATGAACCATTCATCTACGCGTTTACCCTTGTCTTTACTGAGTAAAGAGTAACGAAGGGAAAAGGTCAAGAACGGCAGGGTATTTAAGGGTGTGCTGATATTTGCGTATGGTTTTAAATTATATGCTGCGAGCCTCAACCACGCGAACAAGATCCGCTTTCCGATTCAATCACTGCGTCAATGGTACTTAATAACTCTTTAATGTTAAAAGGCTTGGTTAAATACGCATACGCACCGGCGGAGAGCAGCTTCTCGATTTGACGCTTTGTTGCATCGGCGCTGATAATCACTACGGGTATTTGCTGGGTTTCCGGGTGCGACTTCAGACGTGCCAGGACTTCATCCCCCATCAGGTCCGGCAAGTGCAGGTCCAATAGGATCAAGGCTGGCTTATGCTGGAAGGCCAGGTCGATCCCCATCTTGCCCTGCATCGCGGCGATCAATTCAATATGTGGCTTTCTCGATAGCGCGACCTCTACCAGGCGAAGATTGGCTATATTGTCCTCAATATAAAGCAACGTAACAGGCTTGACCTGTTCCTCATCAGTAGTTGTGGCCAGCCCCTGGTTTTCTTTCCCATCATGATGTTGCTCGGCCACCCCATCAATCAAAGGCAGTTCTATCCAAAACGTGCTGCCTACACCCAGTTCACTGTCCAGGCCCAGCTTACCGCCCATGGCCACGATGAGCGCCTTGCTCAGCGCCAGTCCAACACCACTGCCTTCTACCTCACTTTCATCGGCATTGAGGCGCTCGAAGGCCTCGAAAACCCGCTCATGACTTTCCGCGGCGATACCCGGGCCAGTATCGCTGACGCTGATGCGAATGATCTTATCGTTAGTCGCAGCACATGACAGCTGCACTGTGCCGCCATCATGATTATACTTAACCGCATTCGACAGTAGATTCAATATGACCTGCTTTAAGCGCTGGAGATCGGCGAACACGCTGACATTACAATCTTTGGGAATATTACCCTTGAGCTGAATGTTACGCTCGGCGGCAAGCGGGCGCATCAGGTTCCAGGTATCCTCCAACACACTGTATATGTGCACTGGCTCGGGGGACAGATTCTGGTGGCCGGATTCGATACGGGCGATGTCCAGCACCTCGTTAATCAAATCAGTCAGATGCCGGCCAGCCTTATGGATGTGCCCGACACTTTCACGCTCCCTTGCTCCGAGTTCATCCAGTTCAAGTATCTGCGCAAAGCCCACAATGGCATTCAAGGGTGTACGCAGTTCATGACTCATGCGCGAGAGAAAATCACTTTTCGCGCGGTTGGCACTTTCCGAGCTTTCTTTGGCGGCCAATAATTCGTCTCTGGAGGATTTTAACGCTTTGCACATTTTATTGAATGAGATGCCTAATTCGGCAAATTCATCATTTGTTTCAATTTTAGATTGCGCATCAAGATTGCCTTTCCCTATTGAGATTGACATAGCCTTCAGTTTTTCTATAGATCTGGTGATTGATCGATATAAACCATAACCAAGCAATGAGGCAATAAAAATACATGCAATCACCAAAGCAATAATATTCTTCTGAATTGAAGCCGCCTGCTCTCTGGCTAACTTGGTCTTATTGGTCTCCCAATCAAAATTATGCAACATCACTTCATTGCTGTATTTTTGCACCAAAGAGGTGGCGGAAGACAAATCCAGAACAGGCCCTCTATACTGCTGAATCTGAAAATCCCCATGTACCCTGTTGCCACTATCGTGGGCCTCCAGCAAAGTCTTCCCTGCCTGTAGTATTTTTCTTGCTTCGAATTCCATTTTATCTATTATATCGCCGGCCGCAGGATGATTTGTTAAGCGCCTGAGTGTTGTTATCCTCTCTCTTAATGATGCATGCCGTTTGAAAAATTTCTCTTTGTCGGCCGGCTCATTTAAGGCCAAGTACAACATTAAATGACCTTCCGCCCTTTTAGCATAACTGCCCGTTTCGGCGGCAATCGTAATGGGCTTTTGCCTGTTCAGGAATAGCGTGTTCTCATCGGCAAGCATAATTCCGATTTTTCTTATAGAGGAACTTCCATCATGAAATTTTCTAAGCTGTTCCCCGTATTGTTTAGTGTTGAATTTTCCGGTACTGGCCAGATCATTATTATATTCTTCAATCAAAGACATTCCTGTCTGTAAGATATTTTCTAACTCAAATTCCATTTTATAAATGAATTCTTTTTCTCTGGGTGACGTTAATTTCTCCTTGATTTCCTGTACCCGATTTTGTAGCGATACATAGCCTTCAGAAAGCTGCTCTTTGTCAAATGGGGCGTCCAGTGTTAGATGTAAAACCAGCTTACTCTCGAGGGTTTTGACCTGCCCGCTGAGTTCCGTCGCGGCTAAAACAATTGACCGAAAGTGTTCATCCTTTCCTTCATAGGATTTCGCCACATACTTACTCGCCAATGCCCCCAGGTAGCCAATTAACCCCATCAGGGACACCAGGATAAAAAGGATTGCGATGAGTTTATGTTTTACTTTCATAGGACAAAGCCAGTTTGTAGTTGATAACACCTGTTAAGCGATTAAATAGTTTCCACTGCCTCAGTGCCTTTGCCATTATGTGACATGCACCCTTAAGCCAGTGACGATTCGTCCCGGCATTACGAGAGAGGGCTCGCTATTGTTAAACAGATCGCAGGTTTACTTATAATGTTAGCAGTAGATGCCCTGCTTTTATAAAAACAATACTAATTTTGAGAATAATCAAGGCTTGGAAAAAATATATAAGAAGTTCATTGCCTGCAGATTATTTACTTCCGCCAATGAATAGCACGTAGATGGAAGTTGACTTAGATCCTCTGCACAAATCAAGTTTGAAGGATATCGGCTACGGTTTTAAACACCCGCCTAGCCATACTTGCCATCAACCCGTCCCTTCACCAGCATCGGTGCATAGACCAGCACGAAGCCGGTAAAGGCCGCCATCCATAACAACTGCGAAAGCATGATCCACATGGCATAACTGCCCGATGTCAGGATCGGCATGACTACACGAATAAAGGCACCACTGAACAACAACAGGAACAACACCGGCATCACCCGCGGCGGGGTAAACACATCACGCCCGGTATGGCCGAGTGTGATACGTGCCATCATGCCGAGTGTGATCATGCCAACGCCACCATAGGCAAAGGCATGGATGGCCAGCATTGGGTTGACCGTACTCCAGTAGGAGAGGGCCTTGAGGGCAAAACCAGCAACCAGCCAGGCATAGCCGAGATACAAACTCCAGAGCAGGGGCTTACTCCAAATACCGTTGCTGTACCAGCCGACCAGGCGCCAGGCATGCAGGACGGCTAATGCCGCGGCGGTGATGGCGGCAAGCATCGGTGAGACAACAAACACCTCGACAATGATGAATGCCAGCATCAGTGCCAAGCTGGTCAGATCCAGCCAGCGGTGGTTGACCAGGCTCACTGGTTGATCGACGCCCTTTTCGATAAAGAACGGGATCACGCGCCGGCCCATGAGCATAATGAGCGAGACAATAAGATACAGGGCCGTGTACAGGCCGAGCCGAATGCCGTCATCCAGTTCGTTAACTGCCCCAAGGTAAAACAATATATTACCGACCAGTAACAATAACACCTTGCTCCAGATCGCCAGGTGCTGCCACTGCCGTACCTTGACTATCGGGTATAACAGGGCGAGGCAAAGCCCGGCATTAAACATAAGGTCGAACGCCGCCATGAACAGCAGCGACTGCGGCGTATTCATGAATGGCATCAGGCGCGCCAGCAGCCATAACACGGCCAGCAACAACAATGGCATACCGTGCAGGGTTTGCACGCCGGTCCAGTTACGTTCTGCCGTGAGCAGAAAGCCGGCGATCACGGCCACAACATAACCATAGAGCATTTCATGCGCATGCCAGCTCACCGGTGACAGGTTCAGGCTGGCCGGCAGGTGCCCCTGATAGGTCAGGATCCATAACCAGCCACCTATCGATACCACGGCGAGGATGCTGGCCAGGAGGAAAAAGGGGCGAAAGCCGAGGTGCTGAAAACCAATACGATAGTGCCGCGCCTCTTCTATCTGCATGTCTAGTACACTCCAGTCGAATTCTGTCACCACTTTATCAGCTTGTGGATTTTTCTGCCCGTACCGGTCGTCAGCGCGAATCACTGGTCACGGGTGCATGGCCGCGAACGGCACACCTTTCACGCCGACATTTTTCATTCGCCTGCCAAGGTGATTTTCGACCCGGGATCCCCCATAATAATATTCCTAACAGGAATATAACTATGCTTCCGGATACAAACGGCTGGGCGGCCCTGCGTGCCGTGGTTGAACTCGGCGGGGTCAGCGAGGCGGCCAAGGCCCTGCATGTCGGCCAACCCGCGATCACCAAGCGCCTGCGGACCCTGGAAAAGGTCTATGGCATCCCCCTGACCGAACGCCGTGGCGGGCGCCTGCAACTCACCGCCGCCGGGGAAAAGGTCTACCTGCTCGCGGTACAGGCCCTCGATCGGCAACGGGCGCTGGCTGCGGAACTGCGTGTGCTCGCCAGCGGCCTGGAGAGTATGCGCCTGCAGGTCAACTTCGCCATTGGCGAGCATCTGTTACCGGACCTGCTGATACGCTTTGATGAGTTATACCCGAACTTTCGCGTCGAGAGCCGCATGGGTTATGGCCGCAAGATCCAGACCGAACTGGCCGCCGGCATTACCGACCTCGCCCTGCTCGAGCAGGCCCCGGACCACCCCGATGTGCTGGTGCAAAAATGGATGGACGATGAGTTGTGGTTGCTTTGCGGCCCCAGCCACCCCTTAACCGGTACGGACCTGTTACCCGTAGACGAACTGCGTGGCCTGAAATACGTCCTGCGTGAAAAACACTCTTCAATACGTGATGGCATGGACGAGGCCCTGCAACGTATCGGTATCGGACAGTTACAGGTCGCCATGGAAGTCGGTTCCAACGAGGCCATCACCGAGATACTCACCCGTGGCAAATATGTCAGCTTCCTGCCACGCTTTGCCGTGGAGGAGGCGGTCCGTAACGGCGAGCTGTTCCATATCAAGGTCAATGGTTTTCGCATCATCCGTACCCTGTGGATTGCCCGTCACCGTAGTAAACTCGATCACCCTGTGGCCGAGGCCTTTGTCGGTATGTTGCTGAAAAAATGACCCACCCGCCTGACCAGGCCATGCTGCATAAAAAAGACCGCAACGTTGCGGCCTTTTTTATTTCTATTCTGAAAGCAACTACGTCTTATATCCTGAAGCGGGCAACGATTGCCTGCAACTTGCCTGCCTGAAGATCGAGTTCAGTACCGGTTGCCGATGTCTGCTGCGAACCGTTGGAAATAATCGTCGCCATATCACTAATATTGACGATATTGCGATTAATCTCCTCGGCCACCGCAGACTGCTCCTCTGCAGCACTGGCAATCTGCGTATTCATATCATTGATCGATGAGATGGCCTGGGTAATCGTCGTCAGGGACTCACCCGCATGGCTGGCATGACCCACGCTCACCTCGGCCTGTTCACGACCATGTTGCATCACTGTCACGGCGTTACGTGAACCCTTTTGCAGGCTCTCAATCATTTCCTGGATTTCTTCGGTCGAGGCCTGGGTTCGACTGGCCAGGGTCCGTACCTCATCGGCGACCACGGCAAAACCACGCCCCTGTTCACCGGCACGCGCCGCTTCAATCGCCGCATTCAGTGCCAGCAGGTTGGTTTGTTCGGCAATACCGCGGATCACATCCAGTACCGTACCGATGCGCTCACTATCGCTCTCCACGGTATTGATCACCTCGGCGGCATTGTCGACCTCACTGGCCAGTGTGCGGATGGCGCTGATGTTCTGCTCGACTACGTTCTGGCCATCCATGGACTGTTCGTTGGCTGTCGCGGCAGAGCCGGCGGCATCCGAGGCGCTGCGTGCGACTTCCTGCACGGTCGCAGTCATTTCGTTCATGGCGGTCGCCACCTGCTCGATCTCGGCCTTTTGTTGCTGGATACTGCTGTCCAGTTCAACCGTGACCGCATTCATCTCGCCCGCAGCGGTGCTCAGATAGGCCGTGGAGTCGGCCACATCACTCACCAGCGCATGCACCTTTTCGGCAAACAGATTAAAACCGTGACAGAGTGCGGCCACTTCGTCCTTGCCATCAACCGCCAGACGTTTCGTCAAGTCGCCATCACCCTCGGCGATTTCCTGCATGGCGGTGGCGGCATGTTTGATGGGGCTGACAATCCCCCTGGCGATCAGACCTGAGATCAGCAGGCCGATCACGACCGCCACTACACCCAGGACCAGATTGAGGAGGGTGGCATTGTTCTGCTTCGTCGCATAGGTGCTCCTGTCCATGACGATTTCCAGTACGCCAATGGCATGACCACTAAAGTCCTCGATGGCCCTGGCATACGTTGCGACGCTCAATTCCTCGATATGACCATGGGCGAAAATATGATGACCCTTGAGGGCATCTTTCAGGTGGGCCTGAATTAATGTGGTCTTGTTCGCCAGGGTACTGGCAAAGGGTTCGAGGCCCTCACCTTTGATCACATGCAGGGCCACATCCACACCATAACGCTTTTTAAAACTGTCAAAGAAGGGCTGGCCGAAAGACATGCCAAACTCGACGGAACCGATATGCTGACCCTCGTGTTTCACCGGCACAATGCCTCGCAGGCCGAGACCGGCCACACCCTTTTCAATACCGCCCACCGCTTCGACTTTTTGATTGGTTTCCACCACGGTCTTTCTGAATGATGACAGGTCATCGCCGAACTTTTGCGGCTTGTGCACGCGCAGATAGGAGATTGCCGGCGGCTCATGGAACTGGAACTGGCGGGCACCATAGTCTTTTTTCAATGTGGCAAACCCCGGCACAAACATGGACGCCAGGGCCTCACGGTCTTTGTCGGCAAAGGCCTTTTGCACCTGTGGGATCCCCGCAACCACGGCACTCATGGCACGTGCCACGCGAGTTTCTGCACCAATCGAATTCTGGATGTTTTCAAAAATACTCTGGAGTTCGCGCTGCTCAGCCTCACTAATTATGTCGTTCATACTCTGCTGGACGACAGTCACAATCACCGCGACTGCGAGAACCAGCACGCCGGCGCTGCCCACGGCGATGCGGGTACCAATGGAAAAGTTCTGTAGAGTCTTCATAGCCGGTGCCTCGTGTCCTCATAGATAAAAAGCTGCTGATGGACAGGCTATCGACCTGGTGGCAGATATATTTAACACAAAAATAGTGCCGTATTTTCCGCGCAAGTGGGACAGGGACCAGGACGGTCTTTCAGGAACGGTCGATCTCGGCGAGGATGGCACTCAGGCGTTCGAGGCGTTCAAGCGGGTCATCGAGTTGCAGGAAATACTGCTTTTGTACCAGGGAAATTGGCAGTAGTTCGGCCAGGCGGTAACTGACCCAGCCAGCCTGATCGTAATATTTCGGCAAGGTGGTATACGGGTGCCCCAACTCCTGCAACATATCCCTGACCATATTCGCCAGCATTTCAAAACGCGAGGGAAGTTCAACCACGGGCTCATTTTCAAAAAGCTCCACCCGCGCGGTGGTGAGTTGGTTCTTGCCCACTTCATGGTCGAGAATCCGGAAACGTTGCTGGCCACGCACGGTAACACCGAGCAGGCCATCCGGTAACTGTTGCCAGTAACTAATGGTGGCGAGTGTACCCTGTTCAAAACTCTCCGCGGCCTTGCCGGTCTCCTTGCCTTCACTAATCAGGCAGACACCGAAACCACTGTCGGTCTTCAGACAGTCACCCACCATATCAAGATAACGCGGTTCAAAGACGCGCAGCGGCAGGGCACCACCCGGGAATAACACCGTGTGCAAGGGGAAGAGCGGGATCTCCAATGTTTGTCCGGTTGCTGTCATCGGTGTCTCCCTGTCACGTCTGGCTCAAGGCGCATTATCTGAACCCCAGCTGGGCAAGAGGTCATGACCGATACCCAGCTGGTCGAGGATGCGTGCGACGATAAAATCGACCATGTCATCGATCGTCTGCGGCCCCTGGTAAAAACCCGGGTTGGCCGGCAACATGACCACACCCAAACGGGCCAATTTAAGCATATTCTCCAAGTGAATGGCCGACAAGGGGGTCTCGCGCACGACCATGATCAGGGGCAGGCCTTCCTTAATGGCAACATCGGCAGCCCGTTCAATCAGGTTATTGCTCGAGCCACAGGCCACTGCCGACAGCGTACCAGTTGTACAGGGACAGATCACAGTGGCATCGGCCGCGCCGCTGCCACTGGCGACCGGTGCCGTCCATTGATCCTTAGCGAAGACCTGCAACTGCCCTGCCGCCGCGCCATAACGTGCAGTAAAATAGGCCTGCATCTCGGTGGGGCGACCCGGCACATCAAGCACGGTCTCCATCGATAACACCACCTGTCCCGGTGGTGAGACCATCAGATACACCTGTGCACCGGCGGCAATCAGGCACTCGAGCAGGCGCAGGCCATAGGGGGCACCCGAAGCACCGGTCATGGCCAGGGCAATGGTCTTGTCGCTCGGTTCGATGTTCATGGCTAAACCTTATTCAATGCGGCGAGCAGTTTTTCGTGGATGCCGCCAAAACCACCATTGCTCATTACCAGGATAACATCACCGGGCCGGGCCTCAGCGACCACGGCCGCTACCGTTTGCTCGATGTCCTGCCGATGCGCGGCCTTGCCAGGCAGGGCATCGATCACCACCGCGGGTGACCACGCCAGGTCAGCCGGGGTATAGAGAAAAACCTTGTCGGCCACCTGCAACGAAGCGGCCAGACTGTCACGGTGCACCCCCATACGCATGCTATTGGAACGGGGTTCGAGCACGGCCAGCAGACGTCCCGCCCCGTTCATTGCCGCACGCGCACCTTGCAGGGTGCTGGCGATCGCCGTTGGGTGGTGGGCAAAATCATCATAGACCTTCACACCGGCGACTTCACCTCGTAATTCCATGCGTCGCTTCACACCCTGAAAGCGCCCGAGCGCAGCAATGCCTTCGGCCACGGGGACACCGGCGTGCCGGGCCGCCGCGAGTGCGGCCAGTGCATTACTGACATTGTGCTCGCCAGTCTGCGTCCAGTCGAGGCGAGCGACGTGACGGCCTTCACAAATCACATTAAAGGCATGCCCGTCAGCGACCCTATCAGTAGCCTGCCAGCACCCGCCCTCGCCGATGCGTTCAACGGGTGTCCAGCAACCCATCGCCAACACCTCGTCAATGGCGGAGTCATCTGTCGGCGTAATAATCAGGCCATTACCCGGCACGGTGCGTACGAGGTGATGAAACTGCCGCTGGATCGCCGCCAGGTCATCGAAGATGTCGGCATGGTCAAATTCGAGATTGTTGAGGATCACGGTACGTGGTCGATAATGCACAAACTTGGAGCGCTTATCGAAAAAGGCCGTGTCGTATTCATCCGCCTCGACAACAAAAAACGGCGCCTTACCGAGGCGCGCCGAAATGCCGAAGCCCTGCGCCACGCCACCAATGAGAAAACCCGGGCTGAGACCACAGTCATCGAGAATATGCGCGAGCATACTCGCCGTGGTGGTCTTGCCATGCGTACCGGCCACAGCCAGTACCCAGCGATTCGGCAGCACGTGCTCGGCGAGAAACTGCGGCCCCGAGGTATAGGCCAGACCACGGTCGAGCATGTATTCCACGGCAGGGTTGCCACGCGACATGGCGTTACCGACCACAACCCAATCGGGTGCGGGATCCAGGGGTGCCGGGTCATAACCTTCGTGCAGAACAATGCCGGCCGCCTCAAGCTGGGTGCTCATGGGCGGATACACGCCGGCATCTGAACCAGTGACCTCGTAGCCCATCGCCCTGGCGAGCAGGGCTAAGCCGCCCATGAAGGTGCCACAGATACCGAGAATATGAATATGCATCAGCCGCCCCTCGCAAATATCCAGTCACTGACCTGCCAGAACAGCAGGATATACGCAATCGCGACGACAAAGGCATAGGCAAAGTGAATATTAAAACCGTGGCGGAGGATGTGGGCAAAGACCGTCACGTTCCAGAACACGAGCCCCCACCACACCAGTGCCGCAGCCGGGGCCGTGTCGTTGGCCGCATTCGCGGCAACCAGTTGGTAAATCACCGGCATCATCAACATACCGAAGATGACTCCGGTGCCCATCAGGGCAATGAAAATTTGTACAAAGCGTGCGTTAAGACCACGCCACTGCAGACCGGCATACAGCAGGGCGCTGAGCAAGAGGATATCGAGGATGACCTCCACCAGGGCGCGGTCAAAACCGCTGACCGGGAAGCTGACCAGGGTCGCGACGAGGATATTCATGGCCAGCACGATACGCAACAGCAGGGGCGAGGCAGGCAGGTCCTGCGGCCCGGCGCGCAACATACATATATCGAAAAAACGGAAAATCAGTGCATGCATAGCGCGCAGCTTAACCGCTTGCCACGCTCAAGGCCACTCTGTACAGGCGATGCATGGCATGCACGTCCCCTGGCTGCTATGCTGCGCGACATGAATGACGCCTTATATATAGACCATGACGCAGATCTACAGCACTTTTGCACACAACTGGCCGGTAGTCAGTGGCTAAGCCTGGATACCGAATTCGTCCGCGAAAAAACCTATTACCCGAAGCTCTGCCTGATCCAGATCAGCAATGGCGAACACCTCGCCTGTATCGACCCCCTGGCCATCAATGACCTTGCGCCACTGTTTGACCTGCTCTATGACCCGGCCATTACCAAGGTCTGGCATGCCTGTTCCCAGGATATGGAAATCTTCGCCCATCTGCGAGGCGATATCCCGGCACCGTTGTTTGATACACAATTAGCCGCCTCCCTGCTCGGTCATGGCAACCAAATCAGTTACGCCGCACTGGTTAAAGAACTTTGTGATATAGAACTGGACAAGTCACACAGCCGCACCGACTGGTCACGCCGGCCCCTCAGTGCTGAACAACTCACCTATGCCGCTGATGACGTGCGCTATTTATGTACGCTGTATGAAACCTTGCGCGATGAACTGGCCGCCAGTGGTCGCGGCGCCTGGCTGGATGAAGATTTTCATGCCATGACCGACAGCCGTCGTTACCTGGTTGATGCCAGCACCATCTGGCAACAGGTCAAGGGACTGGAGGTACTGTACGACGTACAACTGGCCGTGCTGCAGGCCCTTGCCGAGTGGAGGGAAAAACGCGCACAAAAATCTGACAAACCAAGGCGCTGGATACTCAATGATGAACTGCTTATCGCCCTGGCGCAAAACAGCCCGCAGGATGCCGCGGGCCTGAGTGAGGCCGGTCTGTCTGACAAGGCCCGGGATCGGTTCGGCAGCGAGTTACTCGTTTTGATTCGCCAGGCACTGGCAACACCGAAGGAACAATGGCCCGTCATTATTCGCCGCGAGCGCCCCACCGCCGAGGAAAAAAAACTCGGCAACGACCTGATGAAGGTAGTGAAAAGGGTCGCACAGGAACACGCTATCGACCCGGCATTACTGGCCACGCGCAAGACCCTTAACGCACTGATGACAGGACAACGTGAACTGCCTGTGTTACAAGGCTGGCGGAAAAAAATCGTCGGCGATAAGTTGCTCGAGCTACTGGAATAACCTGCCCGACCCTCAGTCCTGGCAACGCAGGATCACGATGGAGATATCATCGTGTGCCATACTTTCCCCGAGGTGCAGACTCATGGCATTGATCAGGGCTATCAGGCTGCCCTCATCACTCGCGCCCTCCAGGGCCACCACCACCCGTTCCTCACCAAAATTTTCACCCTCGCTGTTTTTGGCCTCTATCAGACCATCCGAATAGAGCACCAACTGTTCCTTGCCACAATCTTTATAAACAACGGTTTCGACAAATAACTCATTGTAATCCGTTATGCCCAGGGCCACATGCCGAGAGGTGAAACGCTGGCTAACACGGTTTTGTTCATCGAGTAATAACATATCGGGGCAACCACCGTTCCAGACCTGCATGATCTTTTTTAACGGGTCAATCACGACCAATGCCGCCGCCACAAAACGTTCCACCGGCATGAGTTCCTTGAGACGCCGATTCATTTCCATGACGAGTTCTGAGAGGGGCAGCCCCTTGGCAACCATCGCATAAAATATCTGCGACAAGGGCATGAGCGGCAGTGCCGCAGTCAGGCCATGGCCGGTGGAATCGGCCTGTAACACGTACAAACGACCGTCACTGGAACGTGATGCGGCAACAATATCGCCACTAAAACGGCTTGCTGGGAAAACCCAGTGCTGGAGCATTTCATCATTGAGTCGCTCCTGATTGATCATGCGCTCCATCAGGGCATACGCAGTTTCCTGCTCGGCCTCCGCCTGCTTGTGATAAAGCTGCAATTCTGCTGTGGTCTGTGCGAGTTGTTGTTGCATCTCGACAATGCGCTGCATCGACATGATCTTGGCATCCAGCACATCGAGGTTCACTGGCTTGGTCAGGTAATCATCGCCACCGGCTATCAGACCCTTAACCTGTTCCTCACCCTTGGCCAGGGCGCTAAGAAAGATAATCGGTGTCCAGCGGCCATTGGCACGGGCCTTGATCTGCTGTGCGGCCTCGTAACCGTTCATGCCCGGCATCATGACATCAAGCAAAATCATATCCGGTTGCTCACTCTCGTACAGGCCCACCGCCTCCTGTCCGTCACAGGCCTCCAGCACCTGATAGCCCTGCTTTTGCAGATATTTACTCACTAACAGTCGGTTGGCGGGTAGGTCGTCGACGACCAGAATTTTCAAACTATCACGCATGCTTATCTCATCACCCTGCTTGCATTACTGCATATCGATATATTCTGAACTGCCTTTATCTGGCAGATATTCATCAAGTACCTGAAATAGCTTACGCGCATCAAGTGGCTTTGTCAGGTACGCCTCAAAGCCGGCCGCGGCGGCCTTTTCTATATCACCGGGCATGACATTGGCACTTATTGCAACGAGGGGTACATCCTTGGTGAGCCAGTCCCCGCGCAGGATGTCCGCCACCTCGATGCCATTGATACCAGGCAGATTGATATCCATCAAGACAATATCCGGGTGTGTGCTCTGCGCCATCCGCACACCCTCCTCGCCGTTTTCGGCAACCAGCAATGTATAATCAGAGCGTTGTCGCATCAATAATCTCATCAGTCGCACATTCGCCGGATTGTCCTCAACATAAAGGATCTTATAGGTATTACTGGCATCGGCGATATCGTCTGCGGCTTCTTTCTCGGTGGCCGCGGCTGTTGCAGACATGCCCAGCCCTGGCATTTCAATGGCCTCCACGGCGACACAACGCCTTAACTCAATCCAGAAGCAGGAGCCTTGTTCCAGTACACTGTCCACACCCATGCGGCCCCCCATCAACTCCACCATGCGTTGCGTGATCGTCAGGCCGATACCCGAACCCTCAATAGTGGTTTGTTCCGCGCCCAGACGTTCAAAGGGGATAAAGATTTTTTCCTGGTCCTGCCGGGATATCCCCTGACCGGTGTCGGTGATACTGATGCGTAACCAATCACTCTCCATCACCTCACAGACCAGCCTGACTTTACCCTGCTGGCGATTGTATTTAATCGCATTGGACAACAGGTTAATAATCGCCTGCTTCAGGCGCACATGATCGGCCTCGACCCATATTCCCTCCAGGCCATCCATGTCGGCCGTAAACTGAATATCGTACATTTCTGCCAGGGGCTGGGTCAGGCTGATACATTGTTCAAACACATCATGCATGGCCACCTGTTCACAACGCACTTCCATACGCCCGGATTCAATCCTTGCCAGGTCCAGTATCTCGTTGACCAGTTCCAGCAGGTGTTGCCCGGCCTGGTAGATTTCGTTGGTACTCTCTTTCTGCTCTTCAGTGAGCGGCGTGGTGCTATCCTCGGCAAGCAATTGCGAAAAACCCATGATGGCATTCAGGGGGGTACGCAATTCATGGCTCATATTTGACAGAAATTCGGACTTCGCACGACTGGCGTGCTCGGCATCCAGTTTGGCATTCAACAGGTCCTGTTTGGTCTGCTCTTCATGCTTGGCACTGCGCATGGCATGAATGAGAATGCCGTAAGTTGCCTGCAGGGGTTGCAGGAAATCCATCAATGAATGATCAAAACCGTCCTCGCGGTTGGCCAGGGCAAATATCCCGACCATCTCCTCGCCGTAATATACCGGCACGCCGAGAAAATTTTCGATCCGGGTGTGTCCAATCGGCACCCCACCACCGCGCGGGTCAATCGTCGCGTTATTACTAATCAATGGCAGGCCGCTATTCAGTACATACGTCAGAAGACTATGCTTATCCCGCGACATGAGTTGTCCCTCGGTATAGCGTTCTCGCGAGTCTTCATCCCAGGCGATATTACTCACGGCATGCATGGTGATATACGGCGTGTCTTCATCCGTATTCACCTCACCAAGAAAGCCCAGGCTACAATCCGTGACTTGTAACAGGCCCGCCAGCAGATCTTTTGCAACCTCCTGCAGGGAAGGTGTTTGTACATAATGCAGTATGGCCTGTCGCAACATATCGAGCAGACGTTTCTGCTTGTCCAGCATCAATTCCATCTGGCTACGCTGAGTAATGTCCTGCACGATACACAGCAAGTGTAACGGAGTGCCATCTTCAGCACGGGTGACATTACCCTTTAGCTGTAACCAATGTATGCTCCTGTCTGGCCAGAATATGCGGTGCGTGATCGAGAGTTCGCGCCCCTCGTGATTGCATGCTTCGATCGCAGTAATCACCCCCTCCCTGTCCATCGGCGGAATGGCCAACAGGTAATTTTCATAACTGGGGCTATAACTGCGGTTATCGCGCCCGAGCATCTGCGTGACCTGTTCCGACCATTGCATCTGGCCAGTCTGGATATTCCAGTCCCAGCTACCAATGTTGGCGAAGGCCTGCGTCTGCAGCAGACTCTGTTCACTCTTGACCAGGGCGTCCCGTGTCTGCATGAGTGGCGTAATATCCGTACGCACGGAAATATAGTGCTCCGGTCTGCCTTTTGCATCGAGAAAGGGCTGGATCGTTGAGTCTACCCAGTACAGACTGCCGTCCTTGCGCTGGTTACAGACAATACCGTGCCATGCCTTACCGGCACTGATGGTGGCCCATAGCTGTGCGTAAAACTCATCGCTGTGTTCACCTGAGCGCACGATACGATGATTCTGGCCAAGTAATTCTTCACGCCTGTAACCACTGACCTCGCAGAACCTGTCATTCACATAGGTAATGTACCCATCCACATCTGCCACGCTGACGATCGAGTGCGCATCCAGCACCTGTTGTTGTTGCGCCAGTTCGATACCCTGACGCTCCAGCGTATCCGCCTGCTTGCTAATCACCTTCAGTCCCATCTCTGCGCTGACACGCAACGCCGCCAGCCGCTGCGCATAGGCCTGGTACAACACCATAATTGACAGGGTCAGCAGGACGCCGGCCACCAGGACCAGCGTAATATGCATGGTATCGATATCTGAGAACTGTATCGGGTAGCGCATTTGCAGGCGGTAATCCTGATTACCGAGCCTCAGCGGGTGCAGCGCCGTGGCTATTGGTAACAGGCTCTCCCTACCCGGCATTTCCCATAGCGTATTACTCTCCACCAGTTCAAGCCGCAGACCCGGTTGCCATTCCATCTCGCGCAACAACAGGCGCAGGTCATATTGCAGGGCCAGTACGCCGTGCAGGACCTTCTCACGGCTATGTAGCGTTTCATTGATAATGTCTTTGGCGTAAATGGCCTGCAACAAATACAGGTTGTCGTTATGTATGATAGACACTGTCTCGTTGCTATCACCGGCCGCCAGCAATTTTTCCTGCAGGCCAACATGGGTCAACCAGTCACGCCCGGGTTGCTGCAGGGCCACTGTCTCAAGGCCGTTACTGTAATGGACGGCCAGGTGCATAGCCGCCGGGCTGTCCTGATAAAACTCCTCGTCGACGGGGTGAATCCGGTAGTCCTGCTTGCCATTCGCCTGCATCAGGCGCTCGTAGTCAGCTCGCCGGCCGGCGTTGACCCGACGCAGGAAGGTGACACTGCTCAGGCCGTAGTGGTGGGGCAAATGCTCGTCGGTATAACGGTGAAAGGCCGGTTCACTGGGCGCATCACGACTGGAATCAAACCGTGTCTGCAAGTCCTTCAGGAGATGCTCGGCGGCGGCGACATCGTGTTCGAGGCGCTCACTATAGGCAAACAGGCCGTTGACATAATCCCTGGCCGCCTCACGTCCGGAGTGTTGAAACTCGGTGATAAAGAACAGCAGGGTTAGCAGCAGGCCAATCACGGCAATGCCGAATAACACGTTATTATCTTTATTCACCCAACGATTTCCTTAAGTTTTATACGGCATTAAGTACCGATGATACCCATACTTTTTTCATAGTCTAGAAGTACTTATAAGTTATCGGCAAGGCAGGGGCATCCCTTAGGCCATTAGCCGGGCGTTTCACTGCACGCATCACTTGAAAGTTCTCCAAACGTTCTCTATGCTCTGGACATGCTCACACCCCGCCTGCAAGACACCCTCGACTTTATCCGCGGCTACCTCGCGCAGCATGGCTATGCCCCGCTATTGAGTGAAATCGCCCTCGGTATCGGCATCCACTCCAAGGGCGTGGTGCACCGCTACCTGCAGGACCTGCGCCGTGTGGGTTATATCGAGATCCTTGCCGGCAAGCACCGTGGCATACGCCTTATCGAGAGTGAGTCCTCACACTCCCTGCCGTTGCTCGGCCGTATCGCCGCCGGGCAGCCCATCGAGGCCATCCCCGACCATGACCGGATCGACCTGGCCGCATTTTTCATCGGCGAGAACCGTTTTGTCCTCAAGGTGCAGGGCGAGTCCATGGTCGAGGCCGGGATCCTCGATGGCGACATGGTCATCGTCGAGCAATGTGATCGCGCCAGCGATGGCGATATCGTCGTTGCCCTCATCGACCGGGAAGAGGCCACCCTCAAGACCCTGCGCCACCACGGCGATGGCGCGGTCATGCTCATCCCGGCCAATGAGCAGATGACACCCATGATCTACCCCGCCGAACGCATCACCATCCAGGGTATCGTGGTTGGCCAACTCCGCAGTTATAAATAGATCTGAATGATCATTTCTTCAGGCCTGATTTTTATAAAGGCCCAACGCAGAGGCGCGAAGACGCAAAGATCGCAGAGTAAATTACTGCAATCTCAGGATTACATATTTCAGTCCGCCTTTGCGTCCTCCGCGCCTCTCTGCGCGATGTTCAGGATGAATGAGTGTCGCGAAGTGCATGGACGCACGAGAGCGACCCTCTGTGTTGGGCTTTGATCTTCAATGCCAACACAATGTCCTGTTATCTGGCCACGGGCGATTGTCCACATCGACATGAACGCCTTTTTCGCCTCCATTGAGCAGCGCGACTTCCCGACGCTGCGTGGCCTGCCGGTAGCGGTGACCAATGGCGAACGCGGCAGTTGCATCATCACCTGTTCTTACGAGGCCCGTGCCTATGGCATCCATACCGGCATGCGCCTGCCCGAGGCAAAAAAACTCTGCCCAAAACTCATTCAGCGCCCGGCACGACCACGTGCCTACATTAAGGTCTCCACGGCGATCATGCAGGTCCTGCAGGATATCAGCCCGGACATTGAGGTCTTTTCTGTCGATGAGGCCTTCCTCGATGTCAGCCACTGCCAACGTCTGCACGGCAGCCCGGTACGTATGGCCCGCATGGCCAAACAGCGGGTACTCGAGGTCTCGGGGATCACCTGCTCGGTGGGTGTGGCCGGCGACAAGACCACGGCCAAGTTCGCCGCCAAACTACAAAAACCGGATGGACTGACCGTGATCCCGCCATGGGAGGCGCGCGAACGCCTGCGACACGAGCCCGCCACCGCACTGTGTGGCATTGCCGAGGGCATCGGCAGTTTTCTCGCCGAACACGGTGCCTGCACCTGTGGCGAGGTCGGCCAACTGCCCATCAGTGTGCTGGCACGACGCTTTGGTAATCTCGGTCGACGCATCTGGCTCATGTGCCAGGGCGAGGACCCGGACAGAGTGACGACCGATATCCCCGCGCCCAAATCGATGGGCCACGGTAAGGTCGTGCCGCCAAACACTCGTGACCCCGAGGTGCTGCTCACCTACCTGCGCCACATGAGTGAAAAACTCGCCGCCCGCCTGCGCCGCCATGCCATGCAGGCCCAGCACTATGGCATTGGCCTGCGCACCCGCGAAGGCTACCTCGGCCTGAAACTAAAACTGGCCAGCCCGGATAATGATGCCGAGGCCATTTTCAGACTCTGCCGTTTTGTCCTCGCCCATCGCTGGCATGGCGAGGGCGTGTTTCAGGTCCAGGTCAATGCCCTCGACCCGCAACCCGCCGATCAGCAACTGCAATTGTTTTCTGCTGCGGACGTCACACACGGCGAGGTCAACAAGGTCATGGATCAGATCAATCAGCGCTACGGCGAGTTCGTCCTGGCCCCGGCACGTTTACTTCACCGCTCCGATATGCCTAACGTGATTGCACCGGCATGGAAGCCGGAAGGACATAGGCAAACGATTGATGATGCCCTGAACCATCGGGACGATGATTAGGGTTGCCCCAAGCCAGTACGGCTGGGGTACGCATAATGAACCTCGAAGAGGTTCTGTGAGTCGGTAGCAACAAACTAGCTTCTAACCGTATCAGGGAACATTTAATCTTTATCTCACTCTAATATTTTTATGCAGAATAAATACAAAATCGGCCTTCTCACCACCGCACTCAACAGCAGCCTGCTTGTCTCCTTGCCCACACAGGTATTCGCCGCTGAAATCCTGCCACCAGTTTGCACAAAACAGCACTTCGACCCCTGGGCCTGTTACTGGCTGGAGGGCAAGATCACCGAGGGCATGTGTGGTGAAGCACTAAGGCCGGACATTCCCCGCATCCAGGCGGCCGCTGAACAGGGTAAACATGCCGCGGCCTATCGCCTCGGCCAGTTGTATTCCAGTGCTACCTGGGGGGTAAAACGCGACTACCGGCAGGCCCACTACTGGTTCGAACGCGGTGCCATCGGTGGTAATCGTGATGCACAGGTCGAACTGGCCCGACAGTACGAATTCGGTCGCGGCGTGAAACGTGATCTGCAACAGGCCCTGCACTGGTACGAACAGGCCGTCAGCCAGGGGCCTTACAAGGGTCTCGATAAAAAGATTAACTACTTGCTACAAAAAACTCAGATTGATGAATGATGACCTGCTGCAGCAGTTATCTGTTCAGCAATCATCAATTCTGACGACAAGGTTTTTTGCACCTCGGCGTCGGCTCCGTTAAAGTCGCCCCCCCTCATTTCACGCTCAAAATGACACTTATGAAAAACCCCTACAATATCGGCACCCTCACCGCCGTGCTGGGTGCCAGCCTGCTAAGCCCCGTTCCGGGGCTTAAGGCCGAGGGTAAAGACGCCCTCCCCGGCATATCAAGTGAGAGTAAGGCCTCTCGCTGTTACTGGCTCGAAGCCAAACTCACCGACGAGGGTTTGTGTGGTGATAAGTTGCGCCCGAATGTGCCGCTGATGATTAAAGAGGCAACACAGGGGAACACGTTTGCCGCCTTTCGCCTGGGACAACTCTACGCGGCGGGCTCCTGGGGTACCTCACGCGATATAAAGGCATCGCTTAAGTGGTTCCGTGTCGCAGCCCAAGGGGGCCACTGGCCCTCACAGGTAAAGCTGGGCCTTATGTATCAACTTGGCCGCGATGCCAAACGCGATCTGAAACAGGCCCTTTACTGGTATAAACAAGCGGCTGAACAGGGACTTTATCCGGATCTCGAAGACAAGATCCTGCAACTACAAGAACAATTATCTGCAAACCAGTAAGCATCGTTAACGAACTAAAACGGATATTAAAAAACCCGGTGAGCCGACTCACCGGGCGATTAGTTTCATAGGGATATTGTTTGCGGCCTTACCCGGGCATAACTACGTCCCACCGCACAATCAGACACCCGCTAAAGCGAATGCCCTGTAGGACAAACCACCCCTGCAGACCTAATCGTTGTCCGATGTCCGAAAAAACTTCTGACTGCCATTAACGCTTTTTAACGGCCTTCTTTTTTGCCTTCTTTTTTGCCGTTTTTTTGGCGACTTTTTTCGCCACCTTTTTCTTCGTTACCGCTTTTTTTGTCACTTTTTTCTTTGTTGCCACCTTCTTTTTTGTCGTGGTGGCATCACTGACTTTCTTTTTCAGGCCCTTGACGGCCTTGTTCACCTTCTTGCCAATTTCCCTGGCCTCTTTCTTTGCAGCCTTGCTGACCTTTTTACCAATGGCCTTGGCCTCCTTCTTGATTACCTTCGACTCTTTCTTCGCTGCCTTGGTGACCTTCTTGCCGATGGCCTTGGCTTCTTTCTTGATCACCTTGACCTCTTTCTTCGCTGCCCTGGTGACCTTCTTGCCGATAGCCTTGGCTTGTTTCTTTATCTCCTTGACCTCCTTTTTCGCGGCCTTGCTGACCTTGTTACTAACCTCTTTCACTTCCTTGGTGACAACTTTCTCGGCCTTTTGCAAGGCCTCGTCGGCCGGCTCGATCAGGTCCTTGTTGGCGGTGGCCAGCGCCTGCTGTACGGATTCAAGTACCTTGCGCTCCAGATCATCAAAGGTTGTCGAAATAATGTCCTTGAGCAAGGCCTCTTCACTTGGCAAGGTCTTGAGTTCCTTTTGCAAGGCGGTAAAGATGTCCTCGATCTCTCCCACACCCTGGATGGTGCGCAACTTATCCTGTTCCCGATAGTAATCGAGCAGTGGCATCGTCTGGGTTTCATAGATACGCAGACGGTTGCCAATGGTTTCCTCGTTATCATCGGCACGCTGCCGTAGCTCACCACCGCAAACATCACAGTGGTCATACAACCTTGAGGGCGAGGTGTATAGATTGTACATCTGACCGCATGCGCTACAGGTCTGACGGCCGCCAAGGCGTTGAATCAGCGCATCGACGTCCACATCAATGAGCAGGGCGCCCTGGACCGGCAGTCGCAACTGGACGAGTATCTTGTCCAGTTCCTCGGCCTGCGGCAGGGTGCGGGGGAAGCCGTCGAGGATAAAACCCTTGGCCACATCCTCTTCCTCGAGGCGTTCGCGGATCACGCCGAGCACGATCTCATCAGGGACGAGCTGACCACTGTCCATCAGCGGTTTGGCCTGACGACCCAGCGCCGTACCCTTGTCGACGGCATCACGCAGCAGGTCACCCGTAGAAATCTGTACGACCCCAAATTTTTTGACGAGTAACTTGGCCTGCGTGCCTTTCCCTGATCCTGGCGCGCCTAGTAAAATGATCCTCATGCTGCCCACCTGACTTTTTAAGTCTTTATTTATATTGTAGTTTTTATCCCCACCACGCCCTCGGCGCGATTACGCCCAAGCATTTCCGGGGGAGAAAATGCCGCTTTTTTATCTAACCTACTCTGCCGATGGCCGCCAAGTCAATGAACGGTTATGCATTTTCTGCGCTTTTGCAGTATCCTTTACCGCCCGCGGATGGCCCGCGTGGCAATACCAGCAACCAAAATCATCGCAAGACGGCAAAATGAGCAAAAAAATCCCCGATTTCACCGATAGCCAGATATGGACCGTCGAGAGTACCCTCGCAGCGCGCTTCAAGAAGAAGATCGAGACCCAAATCATCGACAGTGAAAACCGTCTGCACCCGCATGACCGTGAACTGCCCCCGGTGACAGGCCTGTACTGTGAGGCCAATGACGGCCATTTCGTGATTTTTCAAACCGACCGAAGTAATACCGCTGCCAGTTTTCTACCGCATTCACCAGCAATACGGCACCGGTATCGAAGAATACGATGCAATCGAAGACTGTATTATCTCGCTGTTGCGCGTACAGGCCGACCATACGCGCGATACCCGGCAGGAAGATGACGCCGCCAACTAACTCTATTTATATAAACCTAGCTAACTGACCATCTCAGGAGACTACATCATGGCAACAAAGAAAACTGCCAAAAAGAAAACAGCTGTAAAAAAGACAGCCGTTAAGAAAACCGCCGCGAAGAAGAAAACGGCTGAGAAACCAAAGAATGCGTTTTACGCACAGTCCGGTGGTGTCACCGCCGTGATCAATGCCTCTGCCTGTGGCGTGATCGAGACTGCCCGTGCCAACAAGGCCAAGATCGGCAAGGTCTACGCTGGTCGTAACGGCATTATTGGTGCCCTCACCGAAGACCTGATCGATACCAGCAAGGAATCCGCTGCGTCTATCAAGGCACTGCGTCATACCCCTTCCGGTGCCTTCGGTTCCTGCCGCTTCAAACTGAAGAGCCTCGAGGCCAACCGACGCGAATACGAACGTCTGATCGAAGTCTTTAAGGCCCACAACATTGGCTACTTCTTCTACAACGGTGGTGGTGACTCTGCGGATACCTGTTACAAAATTTCACAACTGTCTGAAAAGATGGGTTACCCGATTCAGGCCATTCACGTGCCAAAGACCGTTGATAATGACCTGCCGATTACTGACAACTGCCCGGGCTTCGGTTCGGTGGCCAAGTACATCGCCGTCTCAACCCGCGAAGCCAGCTTCGATGTCGCCTCAATGGCCAAGACCTCGACCAAGGTCTTCATTGTTGAAGTTATGGGCCGTCACGCCGGCTGGATCGCCGCCGCCGGTGGTCTTGCCTCGACTGACGATACGCCGATCCCAATCATTATCCTCTTCCCTGAAGTTGAATTTAACCAGAAGAAGTTCCTCGCCAGGGTCGATGCCATGGTCAAGAAGCACGGTTACTGCACCGTAGTGGTATCAGAGGGTGTGCACTACCCGGATGGCAAATTCCTGGCCGAGACCGGCCTCAAGGACTCCTTCGGTCATGCCCAGCTCGGTGGTGCCGCAACCGTCATTTCCGGCATGGTTCAGAATGAACTGGGTCTGAAGAATCACTGGGCCGTCGCCGATTACCTGCAGCGTGCCGCACGCCACATCGCCTCCAAGACCGATGTCGACATGGCCTATGCCATGGGTAAGGCCGCTGTGCAGTTTGCCCTCAAGGGTCACAACTCCATCATGCCTACAGTTGATCGCATCTCGAACAAGCCGTTCAAGTGGAAGGTTGGCATGGCCCCGCTGAGCAAGGTGGCCAATGTTGAGAAGATGATGCCGAAGAACTTCATCACCACCGATGGCTATGGCATTACCAAGAAGTGCCGTGAGTACCTTGAGCCACTCATCAAGGGTGAAGACTATCCGCCCTACAAGAACGGCATGCCACAGTACGTACGTATGAAAAACGTTGGTATTAAACAGAAACTGCCAAAGTTCGAGCTTTAATCCGGTACGGGTTCGGGTGCCCCATGTCTCGGGGCACCCGCCTCTGCCCTTATGACTATCGACAAAGCCCGGGAACTCATCCTCACCGAGGCCCAGAATGTACATGGCCAGGCCGCCGTAGATGGCCTGATCCGCGAATTCGACCTTGAGACCATCTTTGGGCAGGTCTTTCTCACGCCCTGTCTAACCCAGTTTGTAAGCCGTACTACCGTACTGCGCCTTTTACCCCTCCACATCTGTCCCGACTTGCCCTGTCGCCTGAAAGGCAGTAATAATGGGCGCACAAAAATAGCTACATCGTCCGACCCTGATAATTACAAATAAGTAAGGTGGAGGAATTGCAATGTCTACTGGTCTGCTAATCGCGATCGCCTGTTCGTTTATCGCCCTTGTTTACGGTGCCTGGTCCTATACATGGATCCTCTCAAAACCCTCCGGTAACGACCGCATGCAAGAGATCGCTGCGGCCATACAGGAAGGCGCCCAGGCCTACCTGAACCGCCAGTACACGACCATCAGTCTGGTCGGGGCTGTGCTGTTCGTGGCCATCTTCCTCTCCCTCGGTGTCCTCACCGCCATCGGTTTTGCCATCGGTGCCCTGTGTTCGGCCGGGGCCGGATATATCGGCATGAACATCTCGGTGCGTGCCAATGTGCGTACCGCCGAGGCCGCCAATGATGGCCTCAATGCTGCCCTGCAGGTCGCCTTCCGTGGCGGTGCCATCACCGGCATGCTTGTGGTCGGCCTCGGCCTGCTCGGTGTCGCCGGTTATTACGCCGTCCTCACCGCCATGACACCGACCGGGGGGGCTGTCAGCCTCACACCGCTGGTCGGCCTGGCCTTCGGTGGCTCACTCATCTCTATCTTCGCTCGTCTTGGCGGCGGTATCTTCACCAAGGGTGCCGATGTCGGTGCCGACCTGGTCGGCAAGGTTGAGGTCGGGATCCCAGAAGACGACCCACGCAATCCGGCTGTGATCGCCGACAACGTCGGTGATAACGTCGGTGACTGTGCCGGCATGGCCGCCGACCTGTTCGAAACCTATGCCGTCACCCTCATCGCCACCATGCTGCTCGGCGGCCTGCTGCTGAGTAACGCCGGTGATGCCGCCGTGCTCTACCCGCTCGTCCTCGGCGCCGCCTCCATTATCGCCTCGGTGATCGGCACCTTCTTCGTCAAGGCCAGAGAGGGTGGCAAGATCATGAATGCCCTCTATCGTGGCCTCGCCGTTGCCGGCGGCATTTCCGCTATCGCCTTCTACCCCATCACAACCTGGATACTCGGTGACAGTGTGACGATTGATGGCAGCAGCGTGGCCTCGATAAACCTGTTCTACAGTGCCCTCATCGGCCTCGTCCTCACTGCCGCCATGGTCGTGATCACCGAGTACTACACCGCAACTGAATATGCGCCGGTCAGACACATCGCCGAGGCCTCGACCACCGGTCACGGCACCAATGTCATTGCCGGTCTCGGTGTCTCCATGAAGTCTACTGCCCTGCCGGTGCTCGCCGTCTGTGCCAGCATCTGGGGAGCTTATGAACTTGCCGGCCTGTATGGCATCGCCATCGCCGCGACCTCGATGCTGTCCATGACCGGTATCGTCGTCGCCCTCGATGCCTACGGCCCTATCACCGACAACGCCGGTGGCATCGCCGAGATGGCCGAGCTGGATGACAAGATCCGCAGCATCACCGACCCGCTCGATGCCGTTGGCAACACCACCAAGGCCGTAACCAAGGGTTATGCGATCGCCTCGGCGGGTCTCGCCGCACTGGTGCTGTTCGCCGACTACACACACGAACTGGCTGCCCACACGAGTCAGACTATTACCTTCGGTCTTTCCGATCACATGGTCATCATCGGCCTGTTCATTGGTGGCCTCGTACCCTACCTGTTCGGTGCCATGGCCATGGAGGCCGTCGGTCGCGCTGCCGGTAGCGTCGTCGTCGAAGTCCGCCGCCAGTTCAAGGAGATCCCTGGCATTATGGAACGCACGGCCAAGCCGGACTACTCACGCGCCGTCGACATGCTGACCCGCTCCGCGATCAAGGAAATGATGTTGCCATCGCTGTTACCGATACTGGTACCGATACTCGTCGGCCTCATCCTTGGCCCCAAGGCACTCGGTGGCCTGCTGATCGGTACCATCATCACCGGCCTGTTCGTCGCCATCTCCATGACCACCGGTGGTGGTGCCTGGGATAACGCCAAGAAGTATATTGAAGACGGCAACTGTGGCGGCAAGGGCTCTGAGGCCCACAAGGCTGCGGTGACCGGTGACACCGTCGGCGACCCTTACAAGGATACTGCTGGTCCGGCAATCAACCCGCTGATCAAGATTATTAATATTGTCGCGTTGTTGATTATTCCGCTGCTGCCGATGGCGGGATAGTGTTGGTTGTTTGATTTAATGAGAAACGGGCTCCGGCCCGTTTTTTATTCCCTCTCCTTCAGGGAGAGGGTTAGGGTGAGGGGTGTTATTAGTTTTTTTCTTTAAGAGATTTTAAATTTTAATAAGCAGCTGTTTTTTCGCGCTTACCGCGCGCGAGTTACTTTCTTTGCTCGCACAAAGAAAGCTAACCAAAGAAAGTGCGCCCAACAACCCCGCCCTTCGGGTTCCCTGTGCTTCTCGACAAAACAGGCGCTGCGCGCTCACAGAACCCTAACGGGTGTGAGGGGTCACTTGGTATGCGACAAACAGGGATAGAACGGGAAGGCTAGGGATTTGGTGGGAACGCCTTTAGTGGTGCGGGTTTGAGGGCGGCGGAGGGCGTGGCGAACCGATTGCGTTTGAATTGCGACAAAATCGAAAAACGGGCCGCTCGCCACTAGAATTGCGACACGACAACAGGCCATTTAACGGGTATTTACATGCGGCGGCCTGACCACACGACACGGCCTATTACGCCAGCACCTTCACGATCATCCTGATAATCGGCGTTAAACCAGACTTTTTCCATCTCAAAGGGCTCGTAGGCAGGGTTGTCACTAGAAATGCGCATGCGCCCACCTGGCAGGCTCTGTATTCGCTTTACCAATAGCGTGCCATCCATCACCAGGACATAAATACCCTCACGGCTTGCCTTGTTGTCGCTACGGTCCACAAGGATGACATCACCAGCACGTAGTGTTGGCTCCATGCTCTCCCCCTGTACATATATAAGATAGAGGTCGGATGGGTTGATGTGGAGTTCGTTATGCAGCCATTCTTGCTTAAATGCTAATGAATCAATAACTTGTTCGCTTTCAACGATGGAACCATGCCCTGCAGCGGCGCGAACATCGTATAGAGGGATGTAGGCGTATTCATCACCGAGCTTATCCGTTTTTACTCCATAGGTGGCTGCCTGCTCTTTGATTTCAGTGATCATCATGGGGCCTTCGCCGGTGGCCAGCCATTCAATCGAAACACCGCCTGCCTTGGCCATTGAGGCGATTGTCTCAACCTTGGCCTGGCTATCGCCCGCAACAATGCGATGTAGTTGCGATTCAGACAAACCAACCCTTGCCGCCAGTTCTTTCTTCCCACCTACGCGATCGGCAGTCGCGGTTATGCGAGTTCCGATTCCGTGCGTTAGAATCGGAACCGAGTTCCTGTTTTCTATATTTGGTTCTGATTGTCTTTTAGTCATAATATTTCAACCACTTACATAATATAAAAAATTCTTACGCATAATTGCGAATCGGAACTCGCATAAACGCTTGACTTGAGTCGCAAATATGCGATAAGTTTTAACCATGAGCAAACAACGCAACCCAAAAAAAGCAGTCACAGAGGACTGGCATCGCGCCGACATTGTCGCCGCACTACGTAAAGCCGGATGGAGTCTGCGTCGTCTTTCTACGCATCACGGGTATAAGAGCCCTACCACCCTGGTGATCGCCCTGGACCGCCATTGGCCGAAGGGCGAGCGCCTGATTGCCGAAGCCTTGGACATAAAGCCCGGTGAGATATGGCCTACCCGATACCCCATAAAAGGCAACACTAAAAGCAATACTAAATGTACCACACCGGAGGCGGCGTAATGGTGCATCAATGCCCATATAAACCATCAGAATATCGATTCAAAAACGAAGGATATCAAGCTGGCGCACCCATGCCAGGGGCAGCAGAGCCCTCCCCAATAGCAATTCGATACGTTCAGAGAATGAAATGGGAAGCAGTAAACCTGTGGCGGTACTTGTGTCATCTACCAAGCCGCTTGCGTGCTTTATGGCCCGGAGCGCACGGCAAATCTGAACGGCAACTATCTGACGACTTCGATCAGTGGCTGAAAGGGCCCATTGGGTGCAAATATCGCTTTCAGGCAAAGGGCCAAGATAAGCCATGAAGTCTGAAATGATGTCATTCCACTCATCATCATCGCAGTCATCTAATGGCTCTGTGGTAGCGGGAAGCTTCATTGCACGACGAATCATTGTGAGTTCTGACTTCATTTCGCTCACTGTAAATATTGCTAAAGGATATTTACGGGCGACCTCTCTGATTGGTACAGCAGGCTGTGCATTTTTCATGTCCGAGTTCTCGGTTGTTGGATGCTTAAAGCCTAGGTCCGACAGTGATGCTGTGCAATCTCAAAATTTAGAACAGGTGACGTTATGAGACTTCCGAAAACCAAGGCCGCATGGAAACGGTTACAGCCATCCAATCTACGTGATGCGATGCGCCTCTGTAATGAATATGCACGATACTTCAATCGCCTCACAGTACCGGCCATCGCAGAGTTAATGGATGTCACAGAATCGGTCTTATACAAGTGGCTTTCAAACGGGCACATGCCCGCCAGTAAAATACCGGCTTACGAGAACATCTGTGGTATCGACTACGTAACCCAGTATCTCGCTATTCGCTCACACAAACTTCTGATCGATATCCCCACCGGCAAAGCTGCAGAGGCACTCGATATCAATGAGCTGCAGCTCATTATCGCCCGGGGTATGGGGCTCTTGATGCGGTTTTATACAGATGGCAGCAACGTCGAGGAAACTGCCGAAGCGCTGACTCAGATCATGGGTGGTGTGGCGTATCACCGGGAAAACATTCAGCGCCAGCCAGAGCTTGACATGTTTGCGGAGGGTGAGGCATGAGCAAGGAGTGGTATAGCGCTTCTGAACTGGCTGGGGTGCAAGGCATGCCGACCAGTGTTCGCGGCGTCAACAAAATGGGTGATCGTGGTGATATTACACGACAGAAAAGAACAAAAGGTAAAGGGTGGGAGTATCACTTATACAGCCTGCCAACCGATACCCAAGCCGCACTGTTAATTCAGCAGCAACCGGTTGCGACTGCAAAACCAGCAATAAAAAAGGCCGGGATTCATCACTACGATAGCGAAGGTCTCTGGGCTAATTACGAGAGCAAGTCCGAGACAGCAAAACAACAGGCACAAGATCGACTCGCTGCCATCAATGCCGCACTCACACTGATTGAAAACGGCACAGCAAAGAGCGTCGCCTGGAATACCGCCGCCAAGACAGCCGGTGTGAGCAAGGCAACCCTATACCGTCAGTATGGCAAGGTTGAGCACTACCACCGTTCCGACTGGCTTGCTGCCCTGGTCAGCGGATACACCGGACGCACCGCAAAAGCCGAGTGCAGCGATGAGGCATGGAGCTTCTTTAAGAGTGATTATTTGCGCCTTGAACAGCCTGGTGCTGCAGCATGTTATGACCGGCTACAAAGAACCGCTGCCGAGCACGGCTGGGCGATACCAAGTCTTCGCACGTTGGAGCGGAAAATAGAGAAAGATATCCCCCCAACAGTTCGAGTACTCATGCGCGAGGGTGAGTACGCCTTGATGCGTATGTACCCAGCGCAGCAACGTAGTATTCGTGATTTACATGCCTTGCAGTGGATTAATGGTGATGGCTACCAGCACAACGTCTTCGTTGAATGGCCGAACGGTGACATCGTCCGACCCAAGACATGGTTCTGGCAAGACATATACAGTCGTAAGATACTCAGCTATCGCACAGACATTAGCGAAAACACGGATGTGATCCGTTTATCCTTCGGCGATTTGGTTGAGCAGTATGGCCTCTCGGATGATGTCACCATCGATAACACCCGTGCCGCCGCCAACAAATGGATGACGGGTGGTGTCGCCAATCGTTATCGCTTCAAAGTAAAGAAAGACGATCCTCTCGGCCTGTTTCCAACACTGGGTATTCAGGTGCATTGGACATCAGTCCTTGCGGGTAAGGGTCATGGCCAGGCAAAACCGATTGAGCGTTCCTTTGGTGTCGGGGGCCTGGGTGAGTATGTCGACAAGCATCCCGCTTTTGCTGGTGCCCATACGGGCGCTAACCCAATGGCCAAGCCCGACAATTACGGCAGCAAGGTTGTGCCGCTCGATACGTTTCTTAAAGTACTCGATCAAGAAATATCCGCATGGAATGCCAAAGAAGGTCGACGCACTGAAATTTGTGACGGCGTGCAATCCTTTAACCAGGCATTTAACGACTCTTATGAAAAAGCCACGATACGCAAGGCCACCGCCGAGCAACGTCGTCTCTGGCTTTTGACTGCTGAGGCCGTCAACGTCAAAGCAGATGCCACCGTCACACTCGATGCGGGCAAGGCATCCGGTATCGGCAAGAACCGCTATGGCAGCGACGCGCTTTATGAGTTCGTTGGCAAGAAGGTGGTGGTGCGTTTCGACCCACAGGCACTGCACGATAATGTTCACCTCTACACCCTCGACAGTCGCTACATCGGTGAAGCCCAATGCATCACGACCACAGGCTTCGGCGATACCACGGCCGCACGCGAACACACGCGCCAGCGCACCGCGATGATCAAAGCGACCAAGATTGCCGCCAAGGCAGAAGATAAGATGGACGCTATCGAAATCGCCGGTATGGTGCCGACCATGCCGGTTGAGCATCCACCACAAGCCGGTTCAGTCCGTCTGTTTAATCCGGTGACCCATCAACGAAAGGCCCCGCAGAAGCGCGCACTCACCGCTGCAGAGCAGGCCATCGCCGAGGAGTTGGCCAGCATCCCGTTGGCTGACGTACAGCAACTCCCTGAACAGCCTCGCCAGCGCTTTCACCGTTGGCTTGAGATAGATGCAGCGATTGCTGCAGGAGTGGAGGTGGCAGAAAACGACCTTACCTGGCATCAGCGATACCAGGGCACGCCAGAGTATGCGGCGGAGCGGATGGTGCATGAGGAATTCGGGCTGAGCATCGCCCAATAAAAAAGCCCGCAGTTGACGCTACGGGCCGTGTTCGAAAACACTTTAGGAGCCATAAGAATGAACCAACAACAAGACCACGTCAACCCAACCGTTGCACCACTGGCCAACGTCTCCATCTGCGCGGCAGCGGTACAGCGGACGATGAATCGACCTGAACACCTGCCCGGCATGGTCTGTTTCTACGGGCCATCTGGCTGGGGAAAGAGTACCGCCGCCGCCTATGTGGCTAACAAACTACGTGCCTACTATGTCCAGTGCATGAGTGCCTGGACAAAAAAAGCCTTCCTCGAAAATGTGCTGAATGAAATGGGGGTGGTGCCCAACACCACTATCGCCGCCATGACGGCACAGGCAGGCGAGCAGCTCGCGCTCTCCAATCGCCCACTCATCATCGACGAAATGGATCACCTGGCCGACAAGAAGGCCGTCGAGATCGTGCGCGACCTTTACGAGGCCAGTCACAGCACCATCTTACTTATTGGTGAAGAACGGTTACCCGAGAAGCTGCGCAAATGGGAACGGGTTCACGGCCGCGTGCTTGACTGGGTACCCGCACAGCCAGCCGACATTGATGATGCCAAACACCTGGCAAAACTCTTCGTGCATAAGGTGACTATAGCCAACGACCTGCTCAAGCGCATCGCAGAACTCGCCAACGGCAGTGTCCGTCGTATCTGCGTCAACCTGGACCGTGTTGAGCAGCATGCCCTCACGCAGGGGCTCGACAAGATAGACCTCAAGGTATGGGGCAACAACGAACTCTTCACCGGCGAAGCGCCGAAGCGGAGAGTCTAATGATCCAGAGACAATCTATCAATGATCAAATTAGCCGGAATGCTATGTGGGCAGCGATCAGGAAGCTTCGCAGATTCACTCTGTCTGATATCGAGAATGAGACTCGCATGAATGCGTCCGTTATTCGAATCTATGTGAAGGGTCTTGAGAGGGCTGAATATTTAACCATAGCCAAAGGAGACAAAGGCTGTAAGCGAGGTTCGCACCTTTTCAAATCAGATGTATGGGAACTCATTAACGACATAGGTATCGAGCGCCCCTATGTAAACCGTGACGGCAAGGATGTCACGAATGCCGGTGGACGAGATGCCATGTGGCGTTCAATGAAAGTGCTCCAGGAGTTCAACAAAAATGAATTAGCCCTTCACGCATCAACAGAAGATCGTCCAGTTCCTCCATGCGACGCGAAGCTCTACATGCGCTACCTGAAATATGCGGGCTACATCGTAGTAGTCAAAGAAAGCCTGGGGCCTGTTGCTGAACGATGCCGCTTCCTCCCGTCAAAAAATACAGGCCCATGTCCTCCTATCGTTAGAAGGGTTGGTCAAGTCTATGACCCGAACCTTGATGAGATTGTATGGACCGCCGAAGTCAAGAAGGAGCGTGACGAATGAGCGCCGCAGAGAAGAAAAACATACCCGTGCCCGCCGTTGAGCGCGCAAAGGACAGCTGGGGCGATGAGGTGCCCTACTGGGTCGCAATCATGGCCGAGCAGTGTGACCACAGCAGCCAGAAACGCGTCGCCGACAAGATCGGTTACTCACCGGCCGTGGTCAGCAACGTCCTGGCCAACAAATACAGCGGTGATTTAGGTGCCGTTGAACAGTCTGTAAATGGCGCGTTATTGATGGCCACCGTCAACTGTCCGGTGGTCGGCACCCTCAAGGCCCATCACTGCCTGGAGAATCAACGCCGTAATTTTTCACTGAGCAACCCGCAGCGCGTGAGGCTCTACAAAGCCTGCCGCAGTGGTCATTGTCCTCACAGTCGACTGAAAGGAGAAGAGTCATGAATCGCAAGTTAAGCATGGGTCAGATGATGGTGGATGCAGAAGCGGTATTGGTGTACCTGCAAAACAGAGGTCTTGAGCTGAAGAAGATAGAGATCGACCGTGCCAACGCCGTTCTCTGGATCGAGAAACCCCCGGAGGATGAGTTTGAGACGTATGCACGCGTCACGCATAGCCGTCGAGGTCTTGGTCCTGTCGAGCGTTACGGCGCAACGCAAGTACGCGACTGTTTTGTGCAATGGAAATTAGAGTCATGAACGGGGCAGTCATCGGGCTGTGTGAGGGCTGGTGTGGACGCGTTGACCACCACTTGGTCGAGGGGCTGTGCCGTGAGTGCCGGGCACGTTCACAAATAGTCAGCAATGATGATGTTGAAGAGGTACCACTCGGTGCCGAGGCGACCGTATCTCATGTGCTATCGGTCGACGGCGAACCACAGGGGATCATGAGGAGACGATGAACATGAAAAAGTCACAGGTACTGCACGCACTATCACGCCATATTGGTGAGCGCCACGGTGTTTGTGGCAGCGTCATTGTCGCCGAGATAACAGGAGACTGGCATAAAAACGCCGTCGCTGAACGTCAACTGCGCGAGTTGATCAAAGAACTACGGCTTGAAGGCGAACATATCTGCGGGCTGCCAAGTACCGGCTACTACATGGCCGAAACACCCGAAGAACTGGAGCGGACCTGTGAGTTTTTGTACAGCCGTTCCGAGAGTACCTGGGCACAGATTGCGGCAATGAAGCGAATCTCTGTCCCCGACTTGCGTGGCCAGCTACACCTGCCAACGTAAACAACATGCAACACGAACCGGAGAATAACTGATGACTACATCCGTCCCAGAGGGATTTATACAAGACCAGCAAGGCCGCCTCGTCCCGCTCGACATGGTCAAAGATATCGACCGCGAGCGGCACGACCTGGTCAATGAACTCGTTACCAGGGCGAAGCAGGCCCAACAGGTCATGGCTCGATTCAAGGGCGAGGCAATGGGTGATATCGAGGCATTCATCGAACTCTCTGCCGAGAAGTACAACGCCAAGATGGGTGGGCAAAAAGGCAACGTCACGCTCACCAGCTTCGACGGCCGCTACAAGATACAGCGCGCTATCTCTGAGTACCTGGTATTCGATGAACGCCTGCAGGTCGCCAAGGCCCTGGTCGATGAGTGTATTCACGAATGGACGCAGGGCAGTCGCTCCGAGATACGCGCGCTGGTCGACCATGCCTTTCAGGTGGATAAGGAAGGCAAAGTCAACACCAGCCGCATCCTTGGCCTCAAGCGTCTCGATATCAAAGACCCGAAATGGCGACAGGCCATGCAGGCCATTGCCGACTCCATGCAGATTGCGGGCAGCAAGACCTACTTGCGGTTATACGAGCGCATCGAAGAGTCAGGCGACTACGAAGCCATCCCTCTGGATATCGCGGCGCTTTAACTCCAGGAGAGAACCAGTGCCACAGCCAACCAAAAAACAGTGGGCAGACGTTGCCAAAAAGTTAGACCGCCTATACGACACGGTCTTCTTTCGCTGTGACGGCTATCTGGTTCAGGCTGTGCTTGGTCGGATAAGTAATAACGGTATTGCCATTGCTATCTATGTGAACGGGTTAGCTGCGGTGCATGAGTGGGTAGATGGCAAGGATGAAGAGCCTCGTCGTTTCTGGCGTCCGATAACACGCTCTTCATTTAAGCAGCGCTACATAAAAGAAATGGAACGAATCGTCGGTAAAGATGAATGTGAGAAGCAAGGGCTTTATAACAAGGAGACCACTTACAACCCATCGTGGCTTCGCCCTTGGCCCTTCATTCGGCACCTCATCAAACACAACGAATCAATCGAGATTATTGACTACGAGACCTACAGGAAAGAAGCGGGCCTGCCCACGGAGAAAGAGAATGTCGAATAGCGTACGCAACACTGACCTCTCAAAAATCCACATTGCCAAGAAGCAACTGGGTATGGATGACGACACCTACCGCGACATGCTGTGGACCATCTCCCGCGTGCGGTCGGCGAGTAACCTTGATGATGCAGGCAGAAAAAAGGTGCTCGACCACCTTCGCGCATGCGGTGCCAAGTTCACCCGCAAGGGCCGAACTACACCCGCCAATGCTCGCGCCGGGCTTATCAGCAAGATCAAGGCACAACTCGGTGCCGCCAAACGGCAAGATGCCTATGCCGATGGTATGGCTAAGAGAATGTTTCACGTGGATCGTTACGAGTGGTGTGACGAAGCACAACTGCGCAAGATGATTGCAGCACTCACCTACGACGCTAAGCGTCACGGGAGAAACTGATGGAAAAGACTAAACAAGAACAGATCGCCAACATGCAGGCAGCGTTCCGCATCATGCTTTACAGCTTGCCGGAAGACGCGAGTGTCAAAGTTTTCCGTGAAGTGGAATCGAATACCGTCGTTATTGAGTACCGCGACGGTGATGGTCTGCAAACGTACAAGCCTGCGGACAGCAAGTAAGGCTATTTGATGGATGCCACGCTCGAACATCTGCCGCCGTCTATCCAGGAACTGGTTGAAATCACCGACCTACCTGCGGCACTTGCTATCGTCGAGGTGCGCGGCGGCATTCGCTTGTGCGTGCCAAGGCGTGCGCGTGAGGACCACTGGCTGGCTGAGTTGATTGGGCTGGAGAATATGGAAAAGCTGATAGCCATCTATGCCGGTGAAGAGATTGATATACCCCGTTGCCTTGCTGCGCTTAAAGCCGCAAAGGACCTGCAGATAGCACGAGATATTGAACAGGGTGTTAGTGGTGCTAGGTTAGCCAGAAAATATGAGTATACCGAACGTGGCATGCGCAAAGTTAAGCGTCGCCTCGAAGAGCGTGGCGAGCTCAAAGAGCGGCAAGGTGATTTGTTTTAATAGATAAGGTTCTTAATGAAGTGTAAGTTGCAGTAGTTCAGACTTGAGCTGACAGGCAGTGTCAGATGGTGCAGGTTCTGAACGTCGGCATGCGGCCAGGAGCGGCCGTTGGGTTATCAATTTATAAATCGATAGCTGACCAACTACAAGGGAACATGGTCTGTCCTCTATGATTTGCCTAATTTGCCTATAATTCAGGTCTGCGACGTCCACTGTCGACGTGACTCCTCAACTTTTTCTTCGACGCACTTAAAGATGTATTCGAAGTCATCGTGCCCAACCACCTTAGTTGAATAAACGGACGCCACGAACATATAGCTATATCGATTCACAATCGTTTTTGCCCGCTCAAGTAACGTACGAATATCATCGAACGTCAGTCCAAATCTTTCGCCGATGTCACCTGGGGAAAGAAGGGCTTTGGCATTCCGGTGAGCCATCCGGCTGCTTCGGTAGACCGTCAACTTCTTAACAATCGGATCAATATTCGAACATGTTGCGATATCGTATGCCAGCGTCGTAGCATCTGGTTTTCGTGAATCTTGCGCGAGGCTTGCGACGTATGGGTTTTCCCTGAGTCGTTCGCGAAACGACTCCTCATCAAACAAATGCAGATTCTCTTGAATCGTCGTTAGCCAATTGCGCAAGTGTAAAGCTCTTGTGTCTTGGTCGTACGCCCTAAACAGCGCATACATACACGAATTCAAATGGGCTTGGAGCGTAAATGTCCAGAAGGTGTTCGATTGTTGGACAACTAGCGGATGCTTGTCGATGGCCTCAACCAGATCCTCGTACATCTGATAGTGAATATGTGCATCGACTACGTCGTTGGACAGCGCCTTCAACAACTGTTCGAATTCAGCGGAATCTTTGATGCTGATCATAGTGTCGAAGGCCTAACGACTTGGGTAAGTTGCGCCGTTTTTTGGCGGCAACTTGACCCTTTTGTTAGACGATATAATTACCTCAATTTGTCTGGCCATTCTTTTAATTCTCGTCTTTCCTTTTTAACGAGGCGTGTTCTCCATACTAGATCTACCATGAGCATAGACATGGCTGTACAAAATCGATCTTTTATTGTTGTATTTTTCTCAAATTCAGCAGGCCCGCGCCAAGGCAAAGAGTTTGTTAGGTCTTTTATTGAATCAGTTTGGAATGACACTTTGTCCCAATTGTGTGCAAACTTATTTCGAATTTTTCGAATTGTTTCCATTTCTTCGAATTCAATTCTGTCTATTAAACCGAGAGCAAAACATGCAGATATTCTCGATGATAGAGTTCCAAAAGGCGCATTCGTACCCTTCAACAATTTTTCACTTTCCTTTGAGTCAATTAAAAATCCTTTTATTATGTCCCCGAGTCTATCTTCAAGCATTGCACCAGCAGTAAGCGCAGCACCTCTGTCAGTCTCTTTTGAAAATTGACTAAAGAATCGTTCGATTTCTTCTAGCTCAGGTTCCAATTGCTTCCTCATATATCTTTATTCGTCTAACAGCATGTTATACGGATTCCCTAGTAGTGCCACTAGTGTCGATTTGGCCTATTGTGCGGATGGCCGCTTTGGGTCGTTTCCAGTCACCGTACCCATTTTAGCCTTATTTTTCTTAATATGTCTGCCCTCGGCCAGGAGCGGACATTCGCAGGCTTGATATAACAAGATGAGGAAACAGACATTTATTCAGAAGGTGGTCCGCGTCTCCTGTTGCGCTGCGGCTTAACGGCGAAGCCTTTTGCTATCATATTCATCGTATAGCGCTCGGCAAGGAGCTCAACCAGTTCCTTCTGAGACATAGCTTGAAGACTTTCTTGATCGGCGTAATTCGGTAGAAGTTCTATAACCCGCTCTTTCAGTGTATCCCGATAACCGTCGACGAAGAAATCGAACATCTCCATCGCGGTCTCGACTCTCCGGTTTTGCTGCTGATAGACGCCGAAATAGGTATCTGGGTGCCTGGCATAGTCGGCTAGTTCGTCAAATGTCATGTCAAACGTAACGATCAATGATTTGTTCGTTGCCGGATCATGAAGTATGCAATGTGCCTTATCATTCATGACTGTTGCTTGCGTAAGCTTCGCATTGACTTCTACCCCATCAGGTCCCGGTACAACATAGAACTGACCGACCTGTAGCCTCGGCGGTGGGTTAGGAACGAAAACCTCCGAAGGTAGCTCACCACCGAATGTCTGCGGAATTTCGCGATGCTCCTCTATGGACTTAAAAAGTTGGAACATGGGCCAATGGCGTTCCCTTGCTCGCGCCGCTTCCCGCAGCGAGGGAAACTCGTCCCCCATGAAGTCGTGTATCTTGAAGCCTTTAAACGAAATGATCGTTGCGAGCGCCGATGTATCGAGCGCGTACTGGTCATTCATGTTCGTTATGCAAACGTAAGCTGCGGGCGCGGGTTTACCGGCAATCTTCAATCCTTCCGACTGTCTTACGATGCGTTCTGCTCGGTCTATTGCGATTTCTGCTGCCTCCAGTGTATGTAGCGGCTTATTGAGGTCGAGAAAGATTAGTCTCTTGTGATCAGCTTTCTTCTCAAGGGCCTCGTAGAGTTTACGGCCCACTCTTGCACGCGAGGAAGCGTTGGATTCAATCTTTCGCGATTTTGCTTCAACGGAATATTTTTCGCCGGTTTCTAAGTATGTAGCAGTGAACTCGCAATGCTTTGATGTTTTGTCCGACTCATCCTCGAATTCCAGCTCGAAACCTGCATTTATCAGCCATGCGGCGACCTGGGTCTCGAAGAAAGCACCTTGGAAATTGTCATTATTCTTCAGTCGCGCGATGAGTCGGGTTTGGATGTCCTTGCCGTTGTGTGTGATGAGATACAGGTTATAAGCGAGCCGGTTATAAGCCGATACCGCACCGGTCTTGGGTGTGGAGAATAAGGCACCTGGTTCTTTGGCATGCGCGGCTTGAAGGTGGCAGACTTTGTCGTACCACTGAATTAATGGATGACGCTCTGCCAGAGGTTTGGCAATCTCGGCATTGCCCCATTCGCTACCCAACGTATGCTTGATGTAATTGGCCAAGAAATCGGGGAAACTCTTCCATTTCCCGTAGTGAAATTTGTTCCCGACTGCGACGAACCGGTATCCCTTGTGCTCCGTCGATATAATCGGTCGGCCCAACCCCTGTTGCTTCTGCCGTTGGAGTTCTTGGGCCTTGTGTTTCTCGAAAAGACGCCGACCCTGTTCGATGATCTCCTTTTCAGCTCTATCCTGGGCAAGCAGGGCTGGGATCGTATGCTGCACCCCACCGTGACAGAGCTTGAATTTTTTGCCGCTGCCGCAAAAGCATGGTTGATTGGGGCCGATCTTGGGGCCGCGACGAAAAGGGGTATTAGTCATGAAGTAAGTACGCAAGCGGTAGCAACTGCATCATGAAAGCCTCAAACTTTTTTACCCACGCCCACATAAGCATCACGTAGCGCTCTGGCAAACACTGTGCCGCGTGTACACGGGGCACACACCTTTTTCCAGAACCTCTAACATCCGCATAATTTTATCAGTCACCTCAAATGTCTGCTTCGGGTCGATTCTTGCCCTTCATCAATCATCATCACTACCAATCAGTAAACGGAACCGCACTGGATGATGATCAGAATAACGTACCCGAAACGCGTTGTGGTTATATGGATCATCGCCTGGGTATGGCTGGTTAAAATCTTCAAACCACGGTACACGCATTGCATCAATGAGATTAATTACCTCAAACTGTCCACCCTTTACCAAACCATTCGTGCTGGAAGCAGGGTGTAGCACATTGTCATATGGTTTTGGCCCGTTAACGTTAGTATTTGTAGTTAGACATGCAGTGCCCGTATTGAGTGCCTGAAAACCTGTAGGCACAATTGCTGCTATCTCGGCACAATTCTTAAAGTTCATATCGCCGAGTATAAAAAAATCCTTTTCATCGTCATCATTAGCAGTCACCCAACTGGCTATCGCATCGAGTTCATGCTCGCGTCGTTCTTTATCTGCGTTCCGATCACCGGGTTTTAAGTGGACGGATATCAGTACAAAGTCATTACCGCCGGTGAGTGTGCGAAACGCTGCAGCATAGGGTACGCGTTCATAATCATCATGGTTGCCGCGTTTGCCTGCTAAAAATCCATTCGGTAAGTCTGCGGCAAGCTCAACGAGTTCAGGCTTATAGAAGGTTACCCACCATTCAGTCGCGGTACTATTCACATGAATTTTGTCTTTTGTGCCGGTATCTTCTTCAGATAGAATAAAGTCATAACCATTCGCCGTCATCGCTTCAAAAAAACGTCGAGCCTCTGTATCAGGGCGATAGGCTGTGCCATCAGGAAAGGTGCCATCGAATGGTGGGGCCACCAGCTCCTGTACGACAACGATGTCAAACGGTGACAACAACGCGGCCAGAGCAGTGTCGTCACGGTTCTTGAAATTTCCCAGGAATTGGATATTGAATGATACGACATCCAGGTGGCCAGCCGTGGGATCGACAAAGAAGGGAGATATACAATCATCATGATGACAATGGTACTCACCGGTGGCACGGTTTACATGCCCACCGTTGTCATCTACTCCGCCCGGGTGTGCTTGCAGTAGTGGAGTTATCAGCAATCCTAACCATAAAACTGCAATGCGACATTTGACAGGTAGTGTATTCATCCTTGTTACCCTATTTAATGTATCATTATTAAGAATAAAGTGGTCAGTACTCTTTTCCGATGACAGCCACAGGTCGTTTCCGGCCATTCAATTATCTAATGTCGACTATCTGAACGGTTGCGCCATAATGTGCGATCAATTATCGTGTAATTAAGAAGAATAGTATACCCTCGGAACGTGTTCCCCCGTTAAAACCATCCCATTGTTGCCTAGTCTGGCAGCATGTCATATCAATTACTCATAGACCGCATTCGAGACAAGGCCCGCGCCTGGCCGTGGCTCTTTTTTGCCGTTATCACAGTATCGTATGTCTCGGTCATCGCCCCGCACCAGGTGGGCGTGCTGTTGTGGTCACTCTCCAAGTTATGCATCGGTGCCTATCTGGGTTACTGGATTGACCGTTCCTTATTCAAGCATGGTCGGCCCGATCATCAGACTGAATTGCAGTGCCGCAACACGGCCTGGCTACGGCGCGCTATCATCGTCGCTGCCACCATCGTGGCACTCGGGTTGGGCGTATGAGACGCCGTTACTCATCGCCACGCAGCGGGTCACGTAGCACGGCCATTGTATTTATAGCACTCATGCTCGGCATGCTGTTGATGGCTGTAGTGGGCAGTGCTCTGGCTGAAGGCTCGATACCGGCCAATGCCAAACGCTATCAACGCACGCTCATGCGCGAGGCACAGGCACACTGGGGGCTTAATGCCCCTGTCGCACGCTTCGCTGCACAGATTCACCAGGAGAGCGGCTGGCGCATCACGGCCAAGAGCCGCTATGCCGATGGCCTTGCCCAGTTCACACCCAGCACCGCCGAGTGGATTGCTGAAATTTACCCGGCACACCTCGCCAACGCCGCACCGTATTCGCCGCAGTGGGCGATTAAGGCTTTAGTCATATACGACAAGTATCTGTTCGATCACATCCAGCCGCAGCACGCCGGGTTGATGGATGAGTGTGACCGCTGGGCAATGGCGCTGTCTGCGTACAACGGCGGTCTCGGTTGGGTGAATCGTGATCGCCGTCTGACAACAGCGAACGGCGACGATCCCGACCGCTGGTTCGGCAACGTCGAGAACCACACGCAGCGCGCCGACTGGGCGCGTGATGAAAACCGCCGCTATCCGCAGCGCATCCTTTGCATCCTTGAGCCACGTTACCTGCGCCAGCACTGGTTCGGAGAGCCTGAGTGTTAAAGCTTCTGAAATTATTCCTGCCCACATCGAAGATGGCATGGGGAGGATTGGTTGCGGCACTGGCCGCCGTTTTCGCGTTTGGCCTCTGGGTCGGCGTAACCAATGCCAGCAACGCCTGCAAGGCCGACAAGTTAACGACGGTTGAACGTGCCATTAAACAGGCACAAGCCGTCGCCGATGAGAACTATGAGATTGAACTGGATCATGTGCTAACCCAGGCAAACCGCCGCGCCGAGTTTCGGGTGCTGAGAGAGAGGGCAAAAAAACATGCAACTGCGCACCCTGAGCTTAATGACTGCAGTCTCGATGCTGACGGCCTGCAGTTTTGGATCGATGCCAATCGCGGACGTCGGCACTGACCGGCTGCCAGCGGACATGGCACAACCCTGCCCGAATGAATTGCCCGTGCCGAACAGTGGTCGTTTGCCCGATTTGCTCGATAACCATATCGAGTCGGCTGAACTGTATCACCGCTGCCGCATTCTGCATGACAGCACGGTAAAGTGGATTCGTAAACGAGAAAATAACAATGGTAAATAGATTCCCAGACCCACTCGACACTGCCAAGCAGTTGGAGATGGAGCAACGCAAGAAGGCGCTCGATGCGCATGCAGAGAAAGTCGCTAACGATATAGCAGACCTGCCAGCTCCCTGCCACGACGACGATGGCAACCGCGTCTGCTGTAGCTGTACCGTTGTGATACCCAAAGCCCGTCTCGAAGCGCAGCCGGAGTCAGTCTTTTGTGTGCCGTGCAAAGAGCAGTGGGAGGCGGCGCGATGAATGCAGGCATTAATTGGGAAACACTTGTAACCATATTGGCATTGCTCGCGGCGGTTGCCGGGCTTCTCAAGTACGTCTTCTATTTGCTGGATAAACACAAGGAGCATGTATCAGAGAAGCTCACCGATCATGCCAAGAGGCTAGACACCCATGAGTTGGATATCAGGGCTCATGGTGAACGCCTTGAAACAACCAAGGCAGAACTGCATAAGCGGGTAACGAATACCCGCGAGGAAATGCATCGAGATTTTGCCAGAAATGAACACCTCGACCGCAAGCTTGATGAGCACGGCAAGGTACTCGGTAACATTTACACCAGGATGAACGATATGGCTGGTGACCTTAATCAGGTGATCGGGGCGCTCAACGGCAAGGTAAAGGGCAAGCACGATGGCGACTGATAAACACATCATGCACCTTCGTCGCCTGCGTGTACTGCAGGCATTGTCTCGCGCCACGCCTGACCCTGTTGGCCAGAGCCTGATTCTGCAGGCAGTGCAAACCGACCCTGAGCTTTCACCCACCATCGAACGTGTGCAGTCGTCGCTAACGTATCTGGCCAGGGTCGGTTTTGTAGACGTTATAACCATCGATGGTTCTTACTGGATGGCTGGGCGCATTACCGAGGCTGGCCATGCCTGGTTGAATGCCGACGTACAAGACGACCAATTAGAAATCTATCACCCGGCAACACTGCCTGCACCGGCACCGGTTGAAAAACGAGGCCGCCTGTCTACGGTCGTCACGCTGCCGCCAGAGGTTAAGGCGTGGCTAGACCAGGAACTGATGCGCCGCAACTTTACCGGCTACATCGAACTGTCCGATCTCCTCGAGGAACAGGGCTACGAAATCAGCAAGAGTGCAGTCGGTCGCTACGGCAAACGTTTCAAGGAAGAACAGAAGCAGCTCAAGCAAACCATCGAGATGGCGCGGGCTATCTCCGAGGTTTATGGCGATGATGGTGCCGACATGAACCAGGCTATCACGGCGCTGATGCAACAGGAGGTGATGGCCATCATCCGCGACAAGACCTACAGCGAAGAGATTAAGTTGCCGCAGCTTATCCAGGGCGTGGCACAGCTCAACAAATCCAGCCTGGCCACCATCAAGTTTCAGATTGAACAGAAGGCCAGAAAGCAAGCGCTCGATGATGCGGCCGAACTGTTTACTCCAGAAGCCGCGGCGCAACAGGGCCTCAACGCTGAACAGGCACAGTTCTGGCGGGAACAGGTACTGGGCGTTAAGTGATGGGCAGCACTCCTTCAGACGTCATCCGCATAGTAGGCTGGGAAGAACTCCCGGCCTCCGTGCGCGAGATCCCGTCCACGCATAACCCAATGGCCGATGGCTTGCTGATGAAACACCAGAAAGAGTGGATCGCGCTCTGCCAGGAGCAAGACCTTACCATTGCTGAAAAGGGTCGCCGTACCGGCATCACCTATGCCTCAGCACTTGATGGTTCAATCACAGCGGCCAGTCAAAAGAACGCAGGCGGCGATAACATTTATTACATCGGTGACACCAAAGAAAAAGGTCTGGAGTTCATTGGCTACTGTGCCCACATGGCCAAGGTCATGGCGATGGCAATGGCCGAGGGCTGGAAGGGTATTGAAGTATTTCTATTTGAAGACCAGCAAGAGGATGGCAGTAGCCGTCAGATAACCGCCTACCGCATTCGCTGGGCGACTGGGTTTGAGATTGTGGCGCTGTCGAGTAATCCGGCAAACATTCGAGGCTTGCAGGGTATCGTTATCATTGATGAGGCCGCGTTCCATCAGAACGTGCAGGCCGTCATCGATGCCGCACTGGCATTGATTATCTGGGGTGGCAAGATCCGGATCATCAGCACGCACAACGGTGCCAGCAACCCGTTCAACCAACTCATCAAAGACAGTCGTCTCGGCGAGAATGACTTCAAAGTCTATAACGTATTTTTCGATGATGCCGTTGCCAACGGCCTTTATGAGCGCGTGTGCTTCATGAAGGGCTGGGAACCAACACCGGAAGGCAAGAAGGCCTGGTACAAGAAGGTTCGTGGTGCCTACGGCTCAAACAGAACCGCCATGCTGCAGGAACTGGATGGCATACCAAGCGAAGGCAGCGGCGTTGCTATTCCTGGCATCTTGATCGAAAACTGTATGACAGAGGAACGGCCTGTCTTACGCCTTGCGCTTGATGATGAGTTTGCCGTCAAGACCGAAGCCTACAAACGCAGCTGGGTGGAAGGCTGGATTAACGACCATTTAACGCCTGTTCTGGACACCCTTAACCCGGATGTGTCACACGTCTTCGGCGAAGACTTTGCCAGGCATGGCGACTTCTCCATCGTTGCCCCGATGTCCACCGAGCAAAACCTTGCCCGCCGTGTGCCGTTTCTGCTTGAGATGAAGAACACGCCTACCCGGCAACAGGAACAAATCCTCTGGCACCTCATTGAGCGCCTGCCACGCTTCACTGGCGGGGCAATGGACGCCACGGGTAACGGTGCAACGCTTGCCGAGTACACCGCTGATAAATTTGGCCGACCACTTATCCAGGAGATCATGCTGAACGATGCCTGGTACAAGGCAAACATGATCAAGGTGCAGGCCGCATTCGAAGACCAGGTGCTCGACCTGCCAAAGGATGCCGATATAAAAAATGACATCCGCGCCCTGCAGATGATCGACGGCATCATCAAGCTACCCAAGCTACGCACACAAGATACAAAGAACAGCGAGTTTAAACGTCACGGCGATTCGGCTATCGCTATCGCCCTCGCTTACATCGCCAGCCTTATGGACGTAGAAGAGTACAGCTACCACGCCATCCCTAATCCACGTCGCCAGCAAAATGTTGATCGCCTGTCGCGTCCTGTCCGTATCACGGCCGGGTTCGGTAGGCGCGGAGGAATCATGTAATGCCAAAAGATATCCGCATCCTTGGGCCGAATGGTAAAGCCATTCGCAAGCAAGACCTTACTCAGGAAATCGCTACCGCCAGCCTCACTGGCGTGCGTACTGTCTGGGGCAATGGCTCCATTGCCGAAGGCATTAACCCGTCACGGCTGGCTGCCATCCTGCGCAATGCGGCGGAAGGTAATACCAATGAATTCCTCACTCTTGCCGAAGAGATGGAAGAGCGTGAGCCGCACTACGGTTCAGTGCTTGCCACACGCAAGCGTGCTGTGACCAAGTTGCCTGTTACGGTCGAGGCTGCGAGTGATGATGCCAAAGACGTCGAGCTGGCCGATGCCGTGCGTAACCAGGTGCGCCGCCCCCAGTTCCGCAAAATGAAAAAGGCGCTGATGGATGCGCTGGGTAAAGGTTATAGCGTGGTCGAGATCATGTGGGACCGCAGCGGCCGTCAATGGCAGCCGAAGGAATTTGTCTGGCGCGACCCCCGCTTCTTCATGTTCGACCGAGTAACCGGGCGCGAGCTGCGCTTGCTCGATGAGCAGGACATGATGAATGGTATCCCGTTGGGGCCCTATAAATTCATCAAGCATGTGCCGCAACTCAAAATGGGCCTGCCAATCCGCGCTGGTCTCGCTCGCCTGGTTGCCGTCAGTTACATGTGTAAGAGCTACACCCTCACCGACTGGATGGCATTCGCCGAAGTGTTTGGCATGCCCATTCGTGTCGGTCGTCATGGTCCCAATGCCACCAAGGACGATATCGAAACCTTGATCAGTGCCGTGGCCAATATCGGCAGTGATGCGGCAGCGGTGATCCCTGACTCCATGAAAATCGAATTTATTGAAACAGCCAAGGCATCAGGCGGGCATGAGTTGTTCCAGAACCTCGCTGAGTGGCTTGATAAACAGACCTCAAAGGCTGTGCTCGGTCAGACCATGACCACCGACGACGGTAGCAGCCAGTCACAGGCCAATGTCCACGACGAGGTGCGTGAAGACATTCAGGAAGACGATGCCCATGACCTGGCCGATACCCTCAATGAAGGGTTTGTGCGGCCGTTTATCGACCTGAACTATGGGCCGCAGGAGAGCTACCCAAGCATCGGCATTAACGTGCCACAGCCGGAAGACCTGAAGGCGCTCTCTGAAGCGTTGGAGATACTGGTACCGCTCGGCTTGCGTGTTGAAGAGTCAGGGATACGCGACAAGTTTAGCCTGGCCGATCCCGCCAAGGGCGCAACACTGCTGCAGCCGCAGGGCCAACCAGTGGCAACGGAGACCGGTGCCAACCGTTCACATGCACACTGCCCGACCTGTGCCACCGCAATGAATCGTGACACCGCACCCGCCGATGAGGTTGACGAACTGGCTGATGCCGCCGCTGAAGAGTGGGAGCCGGTCATCAATGAAGTGCTCGATCCTGTTGAAGCGATGGCCGAACGGGTGGACAGTTACGAAGCGTTTCTTGCCGAGCTGCCCGGGCTCATTGAAGAGATGGGTGCCGACGAACTGGTTAAGCGACTGGCGCTGGAAACATTCAAGGCACGCGGTGTTGGTGATGCAGAGTAATGCCTGACTTCACCTTCCCTGGTCCCGTACCCAAAGATGCCCTGGACTACTTCCGTGATAAGGAACTGCGCGTTGGTTTCGACTACCGTGATGTATGGGGCGAAGAACATGCCAACGCCTTCACCGTGGCCAAGGCCATGCAGCTTGATGTGCTCGATGATGTTCGCGGTGCGCTCGATGAGGCATTGGCCGATGGCACAACCTTCCAGCAATTCAAAAAAGAATTAAAGCCTCGCCTGCAGAAGAAGGGTTGGTGGGGCCAACAAGAGCAGGTCGACCCGGCATCGGGTGAGAAACGCCTGGTGCAGCTGGGTAGCCCGCGTCGCCTCAAGACTATCTACCGTGCCAACCTGCGCAGTGCCCGTGCCGCCGGGCAGTGGCAGCGTGCGCAACGTACCAAGAAGACGCACCCTTATCTTATATATGAACTCGGCCCCTCTGAAAAACATCGAGCTCAGCATGTTGCCTGGGCGGGGATCATCCTGCCGATTGACCACCCGTTCTGGAAGACCCATTACCCGCCGAATGGTTGGGGCTGCAAGTGCCGTGTGCGCCAGGTATCACGCCGTGAACGCGAGCGCCTGGTGGCGACCGGTAACTATCTCACCGAGGCCCCCACGATCAAGACCCGGAAGTGGCTGAACAAGCGCACAGGTGAATCACTCGATGTACCTGAAGGGCTCGACCCGGCATGGATGCGCAACCCCGGACAAGACCGCACACGTGTGTTGCGTGAGCGTTTAACGCAGAAGGTCGCCTCTGTTGATCAGCAGTATGCCAGCGCCGCTGTTAATTCGATCATCAAGACCCCAGTGCTCGATGGCTGGATGAAAAAACCGGGCGGCGAGTTGCCCGTTGGCATCATCAGCCGCGACATGCAGAAGGCACTCGGCAGCACGTCACAGATGGTGCGCCTGTCTGAGGCCACGCTCGACAAGCAGTCCCGTGGCCACGCCGAACTGACGGCCGCCCACTACCGCTACCTGCCGGACCTCATCCATCGCGGGGTGGCCATCCGTCAGGGGAAAAACAAGCTGGTACTGTTCCGGCGTGAGGCCGGGAAATGGCAGAAGGCCGTGGTCAAGGTCACAGAGGATGGCAAGCGGGTCTATCTGGTGAGCTATCACCCGGCCGACCCACGCGAGATGCGTCGCATGATGAAGAGTGGCTCGGTGATTAGAAGCGTAGAAAAGTAGAGACGTTGGTGGGGCCTGCCATCCGGCCAGGCCGGAAACCCCACAAAGCACTCCGTCCCGAGGGACGTGTTACGGCAGGCAGAATGTCACCGCGTCGCAACGTCTATTCGTAGGATAGCACAAAATCCCCCCATTCGACCTCGGCCGCCACAGCGCCCCTGTGCACCCCTGAGAGGCTCTGGGTGCTGCCGTACCCCTGCCTTTTTGGTTCACCCCGTTTAACCCCCGTTTAACGGCCGGATAAAACGCTAGTCCGTTCCACATCCCGAGGCAGAATCGGCCCAGGCGAGAAAATCACCGAATCTGAACAATATTCCGGCAGCGCATATATAAGACTGGAAATGTGGCCGTGCTGTTCCGACCTTGCCAACCCGCCTTCTCACTGGTAGCGTGGAATGGTCCCTGTTCTACCTATCCCCGGAACGCGTTCCCCCGTTATTTAGTAAGTCAGCCCGCCTAATCTGGCGGCATGCACAAACACCACGACCTAGCCATCGCCGTGAACAAGGCGCTCGAATCGGACCAGCGCATCGCGCTGTGCTTCGCCCTGCCTGAAGACGGCAGTGTGCCGGAGTGGGTCGAGCTGGTCCCGGCTGGCGATGTCAAAGGGGTCGATGGCCGTAAATGGATCAATGACCGGCCACAGGCCATCCTCGATTATCACAAGGCCATGCAGGCGCAAGGCCGCGACCTCCCGTTTGACTGGGAGCACAGCACCGAAATTAAAGCCCCCAAGGGCGAAGAGGCACCCGCCTCTGCCTGGGGCGTTGAGATGCAAAACCGCGAAGGTGTTATCTGGGCACGCCCTGAATGGACCGAACGTGGCCGAAACTCGATTGCCTCTCGTGAGTACCGCTACCTATCCCCTGTTCTGGTGTACGAGAAGAACACCCGCCGCATCGTCGGCATCGCATCGGTTGGGCTGACCAACAGCCCCAACCTTAATTTAACTGCCCTTAACCGGGAAATGAATCCCGATTCCATCGACCATGAGGAGAATCCAATGGACGAAGCATTGCTACAGGCCCTCGGCCTGACTAAAGACGCCAATCTGGCGAGTGCCCTTAACGCTATCAATCAGCTCAAGGGTGATCTGACCACGGCCAACAATCGCGCCGAAAGCCCGAGCCTGGAAAAGTTCGTGCCGCGTGCCGATCACGACCAGGCACTGGAACGTGCCGCCAATGCCGAGCAGAAGCTGGCCGACCATGAAGCCGCCACGCTTGACGCTGACATTGAAACGGCCATTAACAGTGCGTTAGAGGCAGGCAAAATCACGCCTGGCACGGCCGAGTTCCACAAGGCGAACTGCCGACAGGAAGGTGGCCTGGCACGCTTCAATGACTACGTTGCTGCCGCGCCGGTGGTTGCCGCTGCCTCCGACCTCGATGGCAAGACAGTGCCTGGTGAGACAGACAAGGCGCTGAATGCCGAACAGAAAAAGATCGACGCCATGTTCGGTCATTCCTCTGACGACGTTGCCAAGCACGCCGACGCGTAACGGGTCTCGAACTCACTCATAGAACAGGAGAAAAGAAATGCTGACTTCAGATCGTAACACCCCGCACAAGGGCACCGAGATTCTGGCCGTCGCGGTGGCGGCCGCCGCCGTCATTCATGCAGGAGCCATTGTTGTGGCTAATGCAACCGGCTTTGCCGCTCAGGGCACTACTGCCCTGAACCTCACCTACCTTGGCCGCGCCGAAGAGGCCGTGGACAACACCGCCGGTGCCGATGGCGATGTTTCCATTCAGGTGCGCCGAGGCAAGGCGTTCCAATGGAACAACTCAGGGGCTGATCCAATCACCCAGGCTGAACTTGGCAAGGTCTGTTACATCGTAGACGACGAAACCGTGGCCAAGACAAATGGCGTCGGCACACGCTCCGCTTGCGGCGTAGTGGTCGGTATCGATGCCGATGGCGTTTGGGTCGAGTAGTACTAGCCCATAACGAATAACAACACCTGATTATTGACGATAGGAGTAACAAACGATGTTAATTAACAAAGCCAATCTGGAGCGCATCTTCGCTAACTTGAAGACCTCCTTCCACAACGCCTTTGAAGCGGCTCCCTCTACCTGGGAAAAGATCGCCATGAAGGTGCCTTCCACGGGTGCTCAGAATGATTACTCGTGGCTTTCTAATTTCCCAAAGATGCAGCGCTGGATTGATGAAAAAGCCATCAAGGCCCTGAAGGCCTTCAAGTATGTCATCACCAATGACGACTTCGAGACCACGGTTGAGGTTGATCGCAATCATATCGAGGACGACAACATCGGCATCTATGGGCCGCAAGCCCAGGGTGCGGGTTTTGCCTCCAAGCAGTTCCCCGATGAGCTGGTGTATGAAGCGGTTAATGCTGCCTTCGCCACGCCGTGCTACGACGGCCAGTTCTTCTTCGACACTGACCATGAGGTAAAAGGTGCCAGCGTCAGCAACAAGGGAACAAAGGTACTCGCTATTTCCACACTGGCTCTTGCCCAGGGCAGTTATGGTGCCGGTCGCACCGCCATGCGCAAGTTCAAGGATGATGAAGGTCGTCCTCTGGGCGTTCGCCCTAACATTCTGTTGGTACCGCCTGCACTGGAAGATACCGCTAATGCGCTAATGAGCGTCGACAAGCTGGAAGACGGTAAGCCCAACCCTTACAAGGGCACCGCTGAAGTGGTGGTGGGTGACTGGCTGACTTCTGACACCGCCTGGTTCCTGTTGGATACCACCAAGCCGGTGAAGCCGTTCATCTACCAGGAACGCAAGGCCCCAGTGTTTGTCTCGCAGACCGATATGAATGCCGACGGCGTGTTCCTGCGCAAGAAGTACCTCTTCGGTGCTGAAGCGCGCGGCGCATCCGGCTACGGCTTCTGGCAGCTGGCCTGGGGTTCTGACGGCACCGTATAACGCCAACCATGATAAGGGCGGGTTTAACCCGCCCTTAACTTGAACGCAAACAGATAACCAGGGGATAGCTCTCATGGCTGAAGAATCAAAGAACGAAAATAAGCAGGAAGGTAGTACGGCCGCATCCAGTGCGCCTGCGGCTACCTCACCGGAAAAAAAGAAAGTCGCTGCAAAGAAAGTGGCGAAGAAAAAGGTAGCGAAGAAAGTCGCTACAAAAAAAGAAAGTGACATCGACGGCGTTTGGGTAAAGACCAAGCCCGGCGTCAAGTCATTCCGCCGCGCTGGTTTGGCATTCAATGAAGTCGGTTATGGCATCGCACTCGATGCGCTGACCAAAGAACAGTTGAAAGCGCTCAAGGATGAAAAGAATCTCATCGTTGAACACACCACCTTCATCACCGACGGCATCACTATAGCCAGAAAGGAATAATCACGCATGTACGCCACACAACAAGACATCATTGATCGCTACAGCCTGGAAGAGTTGTTGATCCTGGCTGACCGCGATGATGATGGTGTGGCGGACGCGGACGTTGTGGACCGGGCACTGATCGATGCCGATGCCGAGGTCAACGCCTATCTGGCCGCAAAGTATGACTTGCCGTTAGCAACAACGCCGGATGTTATCACCAGATTGTGTGTCGACATCGTTATGTACCGACTTGCCGATGATGCCGGTACCGCAACCGACGAACGCCGCCTACGTTACGACGACGCAGTGACATTATTGAGCCGCATCGCAAAAGGCATTGTAAGCCTCGGCTTACCCAAGCCACCCGCATCAAGCAATGGTGGTGTCACCGTAACAAGTAACGATCGACGATTCAAGCGAGGGACGCTGTTGTGAGCCTAGGGTTTCGATACAACCTCAATGACTTAGCCAGGCTGCAAAAACGTCTCGCCAACCTGCCACAGTCAATTGACCTGTATGGCCTCGCTGAAGCGTTATCGGCAGAGGGTGAGGCACAGACCCGTCGCCGTATCTCCAGTGAGAAAAGCAGTCCCGAGGGTAAGGCATGGGAGCCCTGGTCAGAAGCTTACGCAGCAACCAGGCATGGCGGTCATTCGCTATTGGAAAACGAAGGCGATCTACTCGACTCGATTCAAGGTTTCGTTGAAGGCACAACGGCTGGCTGGGGAACCAATTTGATTTATGGCGCTACGCAGCATTTTGGTGATGAAGACCGTGGCATCCCCAGCCGAGAATATTTAGGCTTGAGTGCTGAGAATGAAGCCGACCTGGTCGCCGTAGCGGATGACTGGATTGATTCTCATATCGGAGCGGCATTGCATTGAGCATTCAATCAAATCGCGCAGCCATTGCCGTGCAGCTCGCCGCCGCGCTCGCCGCCATCGAGGTTGATGTGCATGAGCATGCCGGTCGCTTTGATAAAAATGAACTGGGTCGCATCGCGGCCAAGGCCCCTGCAGTTTTTCTCGCCATGTTGAATGTTACTGACATGAGAAAAGAAATGGGTGAAGTGGCCGGCGTGGTTCGCTGGGGTGTCTTTGTTATTACCAAGGACACCTCTACGAAGAGTCGTGACGATATCGGTCTTGAGGTTGTGCAAGTGCTAACCGACCTAATCACCGACTACGACTTTGGCCTTGAGGCGCAGCCCGCTGAACGCTTCAACATTAACAATCTGTACCGTGGCGGCATTGCAAAAAAAGGTGTGGCCATGTGGGCGGGCGAATGGACGCAGCTGATGAACATCGGCACGCCGTTCGATATCAACACGCTCAACGACTGGTTGGTATGGAACGCTGAGCATTCCCTGGCACCAGGTGAAGATGAGCCTGCTGCAATAGACAAAGTAACAGCACCATAAGGAGAACAATGTGAGCAAGATAATTCATATTAAACCCGCCGTTAATGAGCAGACGGATAAGAAAGGTCAGCAGTTGCAAGTTCGCATGCCCGATAAGCCAGGCACCTTTATGCCGTCGTATGGTGCAGAAGTGCCATACAACTCGCACTGGCTACGTCGCATTAAGGATAAAAGCGTGGTGGAAATCACCGCCGATGAATTCATAAAGGGTAAAGCCGCCGCCAAGAAAAAAGCAGCTGCTGAAGCCAAGACCCAGACTGCACAGACCAACTAGGAGTAATCAGTCATGCCACAGACAATTCCGTTTAACGAGATGCCTGCCAACTGGCGTCTGCCCGGTGTACATATCGAAATCAGTAACCTGCTGGCGGCTCAGGCGGAGCAACAGTTCAAGGTGCTGGTGATTGGTCAGCGACTAGCTACAGGTACGGTAGCCGAAGGTTTGCTGCATCGCATTACCGATGGCGTTAACCAGGGCGAAGAGAACTATGGCCGTGGCTCCATGCTCGCCGAGATGCTCAAAGCCGGTAAGGCTGTCGATGAGTTCACCGAAATGTGGGCCGTCTCTCTCGATGAAGCGGCTGCAGGTGCAGTAGCCACAGGCACTATAAATATCACCGGTGCAGCCACGAAGTCAGGGACGCTGGCGATTTATATCGGTGGCACTCGTGTACGTGTCGCAGTGACCGCAGGCGATGCCGTCGCCACAGTGGCCGCCGCCATCGCAACCGCCGTCAATGCCGACACGTCTCTGCCCGTTACGGCGGCCTCTGCATTGGGTGTTGCCACACTCACTTGCCGATGGAAGGGTGAGACTGGCAACGATATCGATGTTCGCCTCAACTTCTATGGTGAAAAAACGCCAGAAGGCATTGCTGTTGCTATTGCAGCAATGAGTGGCGGTACCGCCAACCCGGACATCACGCCTGCCCTGGCTGCAATGGGTAACGAATGGTTCAACTGGATTATTTTCCCTTACGCGGATGCTGCCAACCTTGCCCTGCTTGAAGCAGAGTTAGGCGACCGTTGGGGACCTGTTAAACAGATGGGTGCTCGAGCCTTTATGGCCTTCCGTGGCAATCATGCGGCTACCGGTACCTTTGGCTCTGGGCGTAACTATCCGCACGTGACCTGCCTCGGCACCAACATTGCGCCACAGTCGCCTTATATTATTGCGGCTATCGATGCCATGACAGCAGCCAACCCACTGGCCCTCGATCCTGCACGCCCACTGCATACGCTGGAGCTTGAAGGAATGATGGCACCGGCAATTGAAGACCGCTGGACAGACTCTGAACGTAACCTGCTTTTGTACGATGGCATTGCCACCTACACCGTAGGTGCCGATGGTCGCTGTCGCATTGAACGGCAGATAACGACCTATCAAACCAACGCAGCGGGCCTGGGCGATATCTCTTATCTGGATATCAACCGACCTGAAACCTTGGAGCGTGTGCGTTTCGAACAGCGTGCTCACATTGCCAGCCTGTTTATCCAGGGCCGTTACAAACTCTCCTCTACTGAAGAAAACTTCGGTGCCGGTGCTCCCATTATTACTGAGAGCGTGATCCGGGCTGAGTTGTTTGGATTGTACAAGGGCTTTATCGAGGAGCGTGCTTGGTGTGAAGACCTAGAAGGCTACATGGCCACGGTGGTGATCGTTATCGATACCGCACTCGGCACCATCACTTGGAAAGATGAACCACGACTGATTGGTCAGGCTCGAGCATTTGCTGGTCTGGCTCAGTTCCGCATTTAAGGAGTAAGCAATGAGCAGACTGACATATATAGCCACCGTCACTATTGACGGCAAAACCTACAAGTTCGCCAACGCCGTCACCTTCAATCCGGGCGGCATTGCAAAAACGCCCGAGGTGCATGGTGGCAAGACGTACTACACCGGAGAAGAGATGCCTGCGCTTATCAAAGGCACTCTGTTGCACGATAAGGATGCCGATATCATTGCGCAGGGCGAGATCGAAGGTGCCAATGTGCTGGTCCAGGCTAACACAGGTCAAAAATGGATCGTGCGTAATGCCGAAACCAAAGACCCGCTTGAGGTTGATCTTGGTACCGGCAAGGCACCCTTTGAAATGTTCGGTGATAAAGCAGACCGAATGTAAGCCAATTTAATTTAAGCAGGAGCAATATCGCATGAGCGAAACGCAGAACGAACAAAACAACTTATACCTTCAGTCAGATGGTACGGCAGCTGGTAAGTTGAAACACGGCCTGAAGATTGGTGATACTCAGCCTATGACTGACTTCGCAATGAAACCTGTGGCGACTGCGCAGGAAATGTTCGATGCCGAGCAGGAGGCAGGGGTGGATACACCGCTGAGTTTCAACGCCGCCATGATGGCACGGCAGATGGTACGTATCGGAACTTATGAAGGGCCATTTACCCTCGGCGTGATCGGCACCCTGAGCCCGTCTGACTACGGCATTCTCCGCACCGCGCAGATGGAGATGGAACAAGCGGGAAACTAAGAACAGCACGGCAGCAGACAATATGGGATGCCGTGCTGTTAATTGCCATAAAGACGGGTTGGTCACGCAGTGAAATTCTTGCGTTACCCGCCGACGAATTCACCCACATCATGGACAAACTGACCGAAACCAATGAACACTGAAATGACACTCGCTATGCGACTGTATCTGGAGTCCACCCAATTCAGGGGTGGTCTTCGTCAGTCTGGTCGTGAAGTCACAGGATTTACCGGCAAGGCAAAGCGTGAGCTAGGTCAGCTCAAAAGAATGTTCGGTGGCATCAAGGGGCAACTAGCTTCTCTGGGTGTTGCCTTTGGCGGGGTCCTTTTAACAAAACAATCTGCCCAGTTAGACAAGTCATTAACGCAGCTTGGACAAACGGCAGGTGAAGATAAAAAGAAGGTGCGCGAATTGCGTGCCGAGCTGTTCCGAATGACTCAGGAAACTGGGCAAGGCCTGGACGATTTGCAGGGTGGTTACAACAACCTGATCCAGGCTGGCCTTAGTTGGGAGCAGTCGCTCGCCACCATTGACGCTATCAACCCAGCGATGGCAGTAACCAGTGCCAAGGCCAATGTTCTCGCCTCCGGCCTTACTGTGGCGGCAGAAGCATTTGACTTCGACCTTTCCAAGCCGGGTCTCGCTGTCACGCTGCTAGATAAAATGGTAGTGGCAGGCCGACTTGGTAACGCCGAGTTGGAAGACTTGTCGAGTATCTTTGCTCGTGTAGGTGTGAATGCAAAAACGGCCAACCTGTCCTTTGATGAGACGCTCGGTTTTCTTGAGCAGCTATCTCTCATTGAGCGTGCGCCGGAACGTTTGGCAACACTGGCAGATAGCACGCTACGGCTCTTTACTAATGAGACTTACAAACGCAATGCACAGAAAAAGTTAAAGGTAGACTTCTACAACGATGACGGCTCTTCTCGTGGTGCATTCGATGTACTCAAGGATATCCAGGCTAAGTACAAAACGCTAAAATCTGATCGTCAGCGTGCTGCATTTATCCAGGCCGGTTTTGGCCAGACCGACCTCGACACCAAGAAAGGTCTCCGCACGCTGTTATCCGGTAATAACTTGCAGAGCATCGATGGCATGGTGAGTAACATCAGTCAGGCAGGCGGAACTATAAAGCGTGACCTGAGTGATGCACTGGACAACTCCATCGACCAGACAGGTCGGCTCAAGGCGGCGTTGCGAGAAGCAGCTGATGAATTTGTTAGTCCGATTAACTCCGTAATTTCAGAGTCCATTAAGTTTGGCCTGGATAAAAAAGAAAACGGTGGTCTTGGATTAGATGGCAAGGAAATAATCGGCGGTGGTATCGGGCTGCTCGCAGGTACTGCGCTGGCTGCGCGTTATGGCGGCAAGGCCGTTAAGGCGATAGGCGGCAAGTTGTTCGGCACGGCCGGTGGTGTGGCAACAGGCAAGGCACTGGAAGCGGCTGCGGGTGTCACCCCCGTTTATGTCGTGAATATGCCTAGCGGCATGGGCATTGATGGCCTGGCATCAGGAAGGCTCGGTGCGGCGGGTGGACTCGTACCAAAAACAGTTAGCAAACTTAAAGCCACCATTGGTTTGTTGGGCGGTGTGAATCTCAAAAGCTTGTCGATGATGGGTGCCGGGGCATTGAGTACGGCTGGACTGGCAGTTGGAGCGGCAGGTGCGGCGGGCTACGGGGCAGGCACATTGGCCAATGATTACCTGATCTCCGGCACGTCTACGAGTGACGCTATCGGTGAAGCGCTAGCTCGCATTGCCGCATTCTTCGGTAACGATGAAGCACAGGCAGCTATAGCGCGTACAGAAAAATATGAGGCCTCGCTAAAAGTCACGGTCGATGATGAACGTGTTCGTGTCACTCGTGTTGAATCAAGCAAAGGCTTCAATATGGATGTTGATGCCGGAATGGTAATGGCAGGGCCATGATGTTACGTCAACTGATCAACAATCACGCCTCTTGGCTCATCAATAAATGGGGACGTATCGCCAACGCCACAAAACCAACCCGCCGTCGATTTGCCAATATCGATACCAGGTCGCTTATCGCCAACAACGGTATAGAAAAGGTTGTGCCCTGCCGCTCTCCATTTATTGGGAAGGCTGGACGGGTTGTCAGCAATTTTAATCTTAAAGTTAACGCCCTTTACCCAGCCAGCATTTCGGGAACCAATTCCTCCTATAGAGGCTTCGACCTGTTCGATATCAGAGGCGTATTTCTTAAGGCCATCGCACGTCGTAAACAAGAGCTTGCCCGTCTGCTTGATAACGGCCATCTGTTCGGGCGTTGCACCCGGAGCATGAATGGTGAGACTGGCTTTCTTGGCCTCATAAGCCTCCTCAAAATCAAGAACGCCAGAGAAAATGGCGACAGAGATAATAATCAAGATAGCGGCAATCCAACGCATAGCAGCACTTCCATATATTTGAATGATGTGTGGAGTATAGCATGAGCCTGAAAGGAAGCTTCCGTGGAGCCGATTTTTTCATACCAGAGGATGACGTTGAGCTAGGCCGACGCAACCAGGTGTTTGAGTACCCGCTGCGTGATGATGCCTATGTTGAAGACATGGGCAAGAAGGTCCGGAAGTACAATATTCCAGCTGTCGTCATAGGTAAGGATTACAAGCAAGCGAGGGATAAACTGATAGTGGCGCTGGAAAAGCCGGGTGCGGGCACGCTGGTACATCCCGAGTTTGGCACCATGCAGGTTTCTATTGTCGCTGCACGCATGAAGAGCAGTAGCCGCGAGCTAGGCAAGGTCACTTTTTCCATCTCCTTTGTTCAAGCCAAGGACCAGCCGCGTTATCCAACCGCAACCAATGACACCGCAGAGATTGTTGACACAAAAGCCAACGACGCACTCGGAGCCGTGCTGACCGATTTCAATACAGGTTTCAATGTTACCGGATTTCCGCAATACATCCGCGATGCCGCGAGCGGCCTTTCCGGTACCGCGCTCGATGCAATTGGAGCACTCGCGGCCAGTGTTCCTGGACTACCTTCTGAGATGTCTGATTTAGTGGGCGATATTGCGAGCGCGAATGGTTCGCTAAGCAGCCTTGTCGGCTCTCCGGCCTCACTGGCATCTGAGATGGTTGGCCTGATAGGACGCCTGACAGGGATCGTTAAACAGCCAGTTAATGCGCTGTCAATCTACCGCTCACTGTTCAGTCATGGCGATGATGCGTTGCCGGTACCGCGTACCACCGTCACGCGTCAGCGTCAGTCTTCTAATCAGGCTGCCATAGATACCCTGGTGCAGCGTACCGCCGTGATTGAAGCCGCACGTACCAGCGCGCAACTCAGTTATGCCAATCGCAGCCAGGCAATCGTCATTCGTGATGAACTGGCCGAGCAGCTCGACAACCACATGGAAGCAACAAGACCGGATGGTAGCCCTATAAGCGATCAGTTGTTCATGGCACTTGTCGACCTTCGCGTCGCAGTGATTGATGACCTGACGGTTCGTGGTGCCGAGCTTCCCCTGGTTGTTAACTACACACCATTCGCCACGCTGCCAGCACCCGTCATTGCGCACCAGATTTACGGCGACGCCAGACGCGCCGATGAAATTGTGGCAAGCAACCCCGTCCGACATCCCGGCTTCATAGAGGGTGGTCAGGCGTTGGAGGTGCTGAATGCCTGAAGTCATTCTCAAGGTCAATGGCACTCGCTACGGCGGCTGGCTGAAGATACGCATCACGCGCTCGATTGAGCAGATCGCAGGGACATTTGAATTGACTGTTACCGAACGCTGGGCAGGCCAGACAAGTGCTCGCCGCATTCTGACCGGTGATAAATGCCAGGTACTGGTCGACAAAGAGATTGTGATCACCGGCTACGTCGACGACGTAGACCCTACCTACGATGCCAACCAACATGTTGTGACTATCACCGGCCGCGATAAGACCGGCGATCTGGTGGACTGTAGTGCTGCGGGTGTGCAACTCAGTAAGCGCACTTTGTTGGAAGTTGCCATACAGGAATGCAAACCCTTCGGCATTAAAGTAAGAGCTGAGACCAACGTGGGCGGCAAGTTTGAAAAAAACAAACCAGATGAAGGTGAGACCGTATTCGAATCACTGGAGAAAATCGCACGCATTCGTGCAGTACTGTTAATTTCAGATGGTCTTGGTGACCTGGTTATTGCTCGTGCAGGCAAGAAACGTATCAGCACCACTCTTGAGCTGGGCAAAAACATATTGAAAGCAAGTGGTGCCACTTCACACCGTGACCTCTATAGCAAGTACTCGGTTAAGGGTCAGCATGCGGGTGATGATTTTACTAGCCCTGAAGATAACGCTCATGCTTTGGGTGAGGCAATAGACAAGCGCATCAAACGTTACCGGCCACTGACCATTATCGCTGAAGAACAAGTCGACAAGGCGTCTGCTAAGCGCCGTGCAGAGTGGGAGCGTAATGTTCGCTTCGGTCGCTCGAAGCCGAACACGTATACCGTTCAGGGCTGGCATCATAAAACAGGCCTGTGGATGCCCAACGTTTTAGTTCCGGTTCGTGACCCGTACAAAGGCATCAATGGCGATCTTCTGATTGCTGGCGTCTCTTTAGTGCTGGATGAAAATGGATCGACCACTGAGTTGAGTATGAAGCCACGCGAGGCTTTTGATTTGCTGCCGCTGCCTGAGCCTTCTGATTGGGAGCTGGACTTTTGAGAGTGCTTCAAAAATTACTAGCCCCGCTACGCAGACGTATCAGAATGATTGTGTCTCGTGCCGTTGTAACGCTGGTTGACGACAGTCTGAAAATGCAAAGCATACAGGTGCAGGCATTTTCTGGTGAGGTGCTGGACGATATAGAGCGGTTTCAGCAGTACGGCTTCACTTCGGTACCACACCCTGGTGCCGAGGGCATCATGCTCTCAGTAGGCGGCAATCGCAGTCACGGTGTTTTGGTTTCAGTTGATGACCGTCGCTACCGGCTCAAGGGATTAGAAGGTGGTGAGGTTGCTCTCTACACCGACGAAGGCGACCACATTATTCTGAAGCGCGGCAAGGTGATGGAAATGAACACCGATACCTTGCTGATTAAAGCCGCGACAAAAGTCCGCATGGAAACACCGCTGCTTGAAACAACTCACGACATTATTGATCGTGAGGCATTGGGTAACACCAACAGTGTGAATGGTATGCGCGACATCTTTGACAACCATACTCATCCCGGTGATAGCGGTGGCACGACCGGCAACCCTAACCAGGTGATGAATTAATGGATATCGCATTAATACAAAATGAGACCGGCCTCGGCTTTGACATTGCCCGCAATGGTGCCGACCTGTTAACAGACCAGGGTCTGCGTACCGCAGTTATATATTCACTGTTCACTGATCGTCGTGCAGCGGATGACGACATTTTACCTGATGGCACCAATGATCGACGTGGCCACTGGGGTGATGCCTATCTGAAAGATGAAGGCGATAGCGAGGGCTCACGCCTATGGCTGCTTTCACGTGAAAAAGAGATTGTCGATGTGCTGAATCGCGCCAAGGAGTATGCCGAAGAGGCGTTGGCCTGGTTAATTGATGATGGTATCGCTACATCGGTGCAAGTCACCACCCAGTGGGTGCGCCGAGGTCTGTTGGGCCTGCATGTTGTCATCACACTACGTGAAGGCGCTCCATTTTCCGACAATTTTAACTACCCACTGGAGGCTGCTTAAATGCCGTTTGCACGCGCCGACCTTGCGACCCTGATTGACCGCCGCCAGGCGGATGTAGAGAGCCGTTTGCCTGGCACTGATCCAAAGCTGCGCAGGAAACTACTGACGGCCGTTGTACGCTCTGAGTCCAGCTCTGCACACTTGCTGCATGGCCACCTCGACTGGATAGCAAACCAGATATTGGTCGACACAGCCGAGGAAGAAATTCTCGAACGTCATGCCTCGCTATGGCTAAAGAACGGCCGCAAGGCCGCCGCCAAGTCGGGCGGCAATATCACGGTAACCGGCACAGACGGAAAAGTAATTTTGGCAGGCACCATCTGGCAGCGTAGCGATGGGGCTGAGTTCAGCGCTGATGCCGAGGCGACCATTGCAGCGGGTAGTGCCACTGTCGCCGTGACTGCCAGCGAGAGCGGCACAGAAGGCAACACCGCTGCTGGTAGCAAGCTTAACCTGGTTGAGACGGCTGACGGGGTGAACAGTGCGGCCACGGTCGATGTTGACGGCCTCACCGGCGGCACTGACATTGAGAATGGCGATAGCCTGCGTGCTCGAGTGATTGCACGCAAGCAGCAAGCACCACATGGTGGAGCCAGCTTTGACTACGTGACCTGGGTGCTGGAGGTTCCCGGTGTTACCCGTGCATGGGTGTATCCGCAGGAACTCGGTCTGGGCACGGTCACTGTGCGCTTCATGATGGATGATACCTATGCAGACGGCATTCCGCTGGCCGCTGATGTTACTGCCGTGCAGGACTACGTCGACGCGGTTCGCCCGGTTACTGCAGGGCTGACGGTGGTGGCACCGGTTGCCGTGCCGTTGAATTTCAATATCACTGGTCTGTCACCAAACACTGCCGCAGTGAAACTGGCCATCGAAGCCGAACTGAAAGACCTGGTCGCTCGCGAAGCGGTACCGGGTGGCACGATCTTGCTCAGTCACGTTCGCGAGGCCATCAGTATTGCATCGGGTGAAGCTGATCATGTGCTTGTATCACCTGCCGTCGATGTGACGCATACCACCGGCCAAATCGCCACCTTCGGAGTTATTACCTGGTAATGAGTTATTCAGCCAAACATTACCTGAACCAACTGAAGGCACAACTGCCACGCGGCATGTTGTGGGATTCGTTGCGCGAGGAAGGCAACGACTTTTCTGAATTACTTGCAGTCTCCGCCGCAGAGCTGGCGCGCATTGAGGCCCGAGCCGAAGACCTGCTCGATGAGGCCGACCCGCGCACCACTTACGAGTTATTGCCCGAACATGAAAAAGAAGCGGGTCTGCCTGACACCTGCACCACCCAAGCCGACACTCTGCAGGAACGGCGTGACGCCCTGGTGGCCAAGCTAACGAGTGTGGGTGGTCAGTCCCGCCAGTACTTCATCGATATCGCTGCGGCGCTTGGCTACACCATTACCATCGCAGAGGCGAAGGCCAGCCAGTTCGGCAAAAGCTATGGCGACCTGTACAACGGGGTTGGCTGGCGGTTTGTTTGGTATGTGGATGCACCTACAGAGACAGTCAGGCCGCGAAGATTCGGGCAAAGCGGCTATGGTGAGCCATACCGTGACTGGGGCAACGAGCAACTTGAATGTCTTATTAATAGATTAAAACCTGCACACACTAAAGTGTATTTCAGATACGGAGTATAAATTATGGATTATCCAAGCGATCCTAATGTTGGCCTGGTCGGAGGGAAATTTACCGACGGTAATGAATTGGGTGGCGTTCCCGCATCACTTGATACCGCCGGTCATATGAATGGCATTACAGATGAAATATTAAATGTCATTGTCTCGGCGGGCCTCACGCCAGATGAAGCGGTTCTGACCCAGCTCGACACCGCCATTGCCACACTGATTGCCGGTGCCACGCCGGATGCCAGCGAAACAGCCAAGGGCATTATTGAGCTTGCCATCAACGCAGAAGCAGCAGCCGGAACGGATGCGCTTAGAGCTCTCACGCCAGCGGCGCTGGCTTCATTGTTTGGTGTGAGCTCTCCGGCGGAAAATGGCTATGCGCGAATTCCTATAAAGATTGGGACGGCGATTGATGAAATTATTGTTCAATGGGGAAGAGCCACGAGTAACGCATCCGGGCTTGCGGCAGTCACTTATCCGATAGCCTTCACGGCAGCGGTTTATGTTGGACTCGGAACTGTATTCGCTAATGTCCTGGATAATAATCTCGTGACGGTAGGAAATCTATCGACGACAGGAATGTCCTTGTTTGCAAGTGACGGGTCGGGTGTCGCGCTCAATGCGACGGTTGTTCATTGGATTGCAATAGGTAAATAAAATGGCCAATAAATATTACATACAATTTAACGTAGCAAACGAACTTGTTACTCGATTCGACAGCCACTCGTCGCATCTCCCACACCCTGCGGGCACAGTCGAGGTGTCTAAAACCGTATGGGATCAAACTGTTCAGGAAACCGACGGTATCTGGAAGCGTGATCCAGTGACGGGTGACATCACCAAGCATCCACTCCCATTGATGCCGCTCGCTGCCTTGCAAAAACAAGGCAAGGCCCGAGTTGATGCCGCCGCCGAACAAGCCCGCATGCAATTCATTACGCCAGGCTCCGGTCAGGCTATTGTCTACGAACTGAAGCGTGCTGAGTTGATGGCGTATGAAGCAGCAGGTTCGCCCGTTGCTACCGACTACCCATTGATGAACGAACGTGCCACGCGCAAAGGCATGACGCTTGCTCAGGTGGCTACTGAATGGCGTGCCAAAGTGGATGTATGGACTGGATATGCTGCGCAGATCGAGGGCTTACGTGAAGGTGCCAAAGAGGCCATCGATGCTGTAGTTGATGATGCCAGCGCACAAGCCAACATCGACGCCATCGTCAACGGCATCACCTGGCCCGCGCCGGTTTGATTCTTGGCTAATAAGGGTGGCCGAAGACCCTGAAAAATGAGGACGGGAAAATGATAACGGCTCAGGGAAAGCCTGGGCAGTCCATTAAAGAAGAAGGGAGCGACCAGGCGGTGCGGTAACACCACCCAGCCCCCAACCACAGTGTACAAGCCACTGTGAGCCAGGCAAGGCTCCCCCGCCGCACGTGCAGCATGGGTGAGCCTACCATAACCACAATAAGAACCAGAGGCTCACATGACTGCTAAACCATTAATTCCTTGGATAGGTGGCAAAACCAGACTTGCGGACAAAATACTGCCGCTATTCCCGGCCCACACCTGCTACGTTGAACCGTTCGCAGGGGCAGCCGGATTGCTCTTTAAAAAAGAACCCAGCAAGGTCGAAGTGCTGAACGACATCAACGGTGACCTGGTCAACCTGTACCGGGTTGTCCAGCACCACCTGGTCGAATTCCTGAAGTGCTTCGAGTATGCCGTTGTCGGTCGCCAGATGTTCGAGTGGGAGCAGATGAAGAACCCGGAAACGCTCACCGACATCCAGCGGGCCGCCCGCTTCTTCTACCTGCAGAAACTGGCCTTCGGTGCCAGGGTGGAATCGCAGCACTACGGCGTTGACCCTACAGGCCCGCCAAGACTTAATCTGCGCCGTATCGAGGAGGCACTGACCGCCTCGCACCTGCGCATCTCCCGTGTCCATGTCGAGCATCTGGACTGGCAGGAATGCATCCGACGCTACGACCGCAAGCACACCCTGTTCTACCTCGATCCACCGTACTGGCAGACCGAGGGCTACGGAGTGGAATTCGGCCTCGAGCAGTACGAGCAGATGGCCGACCTGGCCGCCAGCATCAAGGGCAAGATGGTGGTCAGCGTCAACGATCACAAGGACATGCGCCGTGTGTTCAAGGGGCTTCGCATCAAGACCGTGCCGATCACCTACACCGTGGGTGGCAAACAGGGCAGGAACGAGAAGAAGGAGCTAATTATCAGGTCGTGGTAGACTATGATGAAATATATACCGTCAGGGGATGTTATGAGAGTCTTTATAAGCTGGTCTGGAGAGGCTTCAAAAATTGCAGCAATGGCACTGCGCGACCATCTTCCCGAGATCATCCAAGCATTAAGGCCTTGGTGCTCTACTGAGGATATTGATTCAGGTACCGTCTGGAATGCTGAACTTATTAAGGCGCTTAATGAATCGGTTTTTGGTATTATTTGTGTGACCCATCATAACCAAAATCGACCGTGGCTGATGTATGAATCGGGAGCGTTGGCTCATAAATTAGACCCTGAAAATACGATTAATAATGTCTGTCCGTTATTAATTGGCATGGAGAACATAGACCTCAATAAGGTTTTGGGTGCGTTTCAATCGAAGACAACCAAGAAAGAGGAAGTATATAGGCTTGTTGTTGATATAAATAAAAAGCTGAATTCTTCTGATCGGCTCAGAGAGGGCGTGTTAGAAAGGTCGTTTGAACGTGTATGGCCTGACCTCAATGCGAAGCTCGGCGAGGCAACTAAGCTTGCCAAAGAAGAGCCTGACCAACCCAAGCAGTTAACAACCCCGGACATGCTATCCCGTATAATGGGTCAAAATAGCCTCATACATGATCTCGCTATCAGAATCCTTGCCGAGAACCAGCTTCATCAGAACGATATCCTGAATAATCTCGGAATCAATAAGCAAGCTCTTCAGTATTTGCAATTGGCCGGGGCGATTACTCCACCCCCAGAACTCAGTCAATTTGGTCTTTCCCGCCCGTCAAGGGCACAAAATGACAACATCATGGCCCCGGGGGGGTTGAGTGAATTGGGTTCCCGCTTTCCTGGAACAGAGGCAGATGTATCAAAACCAAAAGACGATGATAGCCCAGGCAGTTCTAATTAATAAGCCCACAACCCGCCGTATTTATTCTTAATATATAGGGTGTATTGATGTAGCAGCGGCTACTGCCCGGTCTAGGGCTGTTTAAGGCCCATTCAAGAGGCCGCAAATCAGACGAAAACGGCGATTTTTACTGTCGCAATTCAAGTGGCGAGGCGTCGCAAACCATGTGCCGCGTTACAACGGGTTCATTATGAATACCCTAACCTTTGTCCCAAAGGTTCAGGGCAACTCGCGCTGTGCTCCGCACTCTTTAGCGCTCAAACAGTGCTCGCTATGATCCTGCTTTGTCTGCGATGCTCGGCGAGAGATAACGGAACTTTACGAGCGCTTTAGAAAAAATCAAAAACCCAACCCATAGCACTGACTTGGCTCTTCACCTTAGAACCCCTTCGGGTTTCTCCCTAGAATCTCTTCGAGCTTCATCAGGGATTCCCTGCTCTTGCTCCGCAAGTTCTGGTTATTAGGTATTTCCTACGCTTCGCTACGGTCACCCCCTTCGATGCAGCCGAGCCGCGCAGGAAATTTCCGGATGGTCACGTGCAGTCGACCCCGTTTGTAGGCGTAACCGTAGCAAAGCGAAGGTTGCAGTAAGCCGTTAAGCAAACGGGAGGAGTCTGTGCGTGCCGGAAATTTCTGAGCAGTGAGGGGACTTGTTTATTCAGTGGTGACTGAATAAACAAGCAAATCGCGGGGCGTGCTTTCTTTGGTTACTTTCTTTGCACGAGCAAAGAAAGTAACACGCGCCCGGTGGGCGTGTAAAAAACAACTGTTCTTAAAAACTTAAAAGTCTTTCGTACGCGAAGCGTACATATATTCCCCTCACCCTAGCCCTCTCCCGCAAGGGGAGAGGGAAAAGCTACAAAAACTTAACCAGAAATTTATCCAACTCATTAGCAAACGCCTGCCGATCCCGCTGATTGAGCACCGGTGGCCCACCCTCCTGAACACCACTCGCGCGCATGGTATCCATAAAATCCCGCATGTTGAGTCGTTGCCGGATATTTTCCTTATCATAAAACTCGCCACGTGGATTCAGGGCGTGGGCACCTTTATCGATCACTTCTGACGCTAATGGAATATCCGCGGTAATAATCAGGTCACCGCTGGCACAACGCTGCACAATTTCATCGTCGGCCACATCAAAACCACTCACCACCTGTATGGAGGTGATGTTTTTGTCTACCGGGGTTTGCAAGGCGTGATTGGCAACCAGGGTCAGCCGCACGCCGGTACGGCGTGCGGCACGAAAGAGGATTTCCTTGATCACCTTCGGGCAGGCGTCGGCATCAACCCATATCTGCATACTGCATCAGCCCTTGGTGTTTTTATCGACCCAGCGTTGCCCTGCTGCCAGCGATTCCTTCTTCCAGAACGGGGCATCGGTCTTCAACTTCTCGATCAGGAAACGTGCCGCATCAAACGCCGCCCCGCGGTGTGCCGACCAGGCAGCAACCAGCACGATCGGGTCATTCGGCAGGATGTCGCCGACGCGGTGCAGGACCAGGCAATCAAGGATGGGGTAGTCGGCCATGGCCTGGGCGCAGAGTTGCTCCAGCACCTTCTCGGTCATGCCCGGGTAGTGTTCGAGAAACATCTTCGTGACCTCGTCACCCTCGTTGAAGTCACGCATCGTGCCGACAAAACTGGTGGTGGCACCGTACTGGCCGGCACCATGTTGGGAGATCAGGTCGCGTTCATAGGTGGCGAGTTCGACGTAGGGGTCGAGGCGGCCGGGGAAAAGGCGGACTTCAGGCATCTGTCTAGCCCCCTGTTACCGGTGGGAAGAAGGCGACCTCGTCGCCGTCCGCTACGCTGGCATGGGCCTGCACGTAGTCCTGGTTGATGGCCATGAGCAGGTTATCGGGCATGGCCTCACCCCCGGCCACGGCCGCCCAGACTTCGCCGACGGTATTCGCTGCACCGGCCTCGAGCTCGGCATCGGCGCGGCCCATGCGCTCGCGCAGGCTGGCAAAGAATCGGACCTGGATCGTCATATACACCTCGTCTTTTCGCAAACACGGCCGCGGGCATGCCTGCGGCGGGCAGACCCGTTATACTCCCAATTACACTGGGGGCCTGTATAGAGGAGATTGTAACACCGATGGGCAAACTGACTCATTTCAATACGCGCGGCGAGGCGCATATGGTCGATATCGGTGACAAGGCCGTGACCCGCCGCGAGGCCGTCGCCGGGGGGCGCATCCTGATGGCGCCGGCGACCCTGCAATTAATCCGCGAGGGTGGGCACAAGAAGGGCGATGTGCTCGGGATTGCCCGGGTCGCCGGGATCATGGCGGCGAAGAAGACCGCCGAGCTGATCCCACTCTGTCACCCCCTGAGCCTGACCCACGTCGATATCGAACTGGATGCCCAGGCACGCGAAGATGGCGTGACCTGCACGGTCACGGCACAGACCGATGGCAAGACCGGCATCGAGATGGAGGCCCTGACCGCCGTGCAGGTCACCCTGCTGACCATCTATGATATGTGCAAGGCCGTCGACCGCAGTATGGTCATCGAGGCCGTCAGGTTATTGAAAAAATCCGGAGGCAAGTCCGGTGACTGGGTTCGCGCAGAATAGACCCGACGAAAAACGATTTTCCTATGGCAAAACAATCCTTCACCTTCGATGGTAACGAAGAAAACGTTGATGCGCTGGTGCTCGAGAATTCGACGCTCGGCCCCTATTGGGCCGCCTATGCCGGCCCCTGCCTAAAGCTCTGGCCAGAACTGGAGAAACTGGCCCGGGAGTATAACGGCCGTTTCCTGCTCGGTGGCGAACACGAACTGGTGGTGAAATACCGCAAGCAAATGATGAACTTGATGTTCTGAATCATCATGGTTATTCATCGATGACCATTCGCCCGCCTAAATCCGAACAGGAACTGCTTGAGCGCTGCCAGGCCATTGCCGGCCTGAGCGTGGCGGAACTCGCCCGCCAGCTTGATGTTACCGTGCCTGCCAACCTGCGTCAGCACAAGGGCTGGCTCGGTGAACTGGTCGAACAGGCGCTCGGAGCCGATGCCGCCTCACTCTCCGAACCTGACTTCCGTGCCCTGGGGATAGAGTTAAAAACCCTGCCCCTCAATGCGCAGGGCAGGGTCCAGGAATCGACCTGGGTCTGTAGTGTGCCGCTACGTGATGCGGCCGGGTTACGCTGGGAAGACAGTTGCGTGTATCACAAGCTGCGCCACGTACTGTGGTTACCAGTAGAAGCCGATGCCGACACCCCCCTGCCTGAGCGCCTTATTGGCACCGGCCTGCTATGGCGTGCGGAAAATGAGCAACTTGAGGCCCTGCGTGCCGACTGGGAGGAGCTCATGGAACAGATTGCACTGGGGCAATTCGAGTCGCTGGATGCGCGTCATGGCGAGGTCTTGCAGATCCGCCCCAAGGCGGCCAATGCCAGGGTATTGGTGGAGGCCGTCGGCCCGGAGGGGGCGCCGATGCAAACCCTGCCACGGGGCTTTTATTTGCGTGCGGTCTTTACCAACACCCTGTTACAGGCACATTATTTCAGCCGCTGATTAAACGCCTTGCCAGATATCCTTAATGTTACTGGCCAGGGTCATGGGGTCAAAGGGCTTGGCAATGACATCCACGGCCCCCAGGTCTTTATACTCTTTAACCTCTTGCGGTTGCACCTTGGCGGTCATGAAGATCACCGGGGTATTGGCCAGGGCCGGGAACTCCCGCAACTTTTTCATTGTGGTCGGGCCATCCATCTCGGGCATCATAACATCAAGCAGCATCAGTTGCGGGGCAAAAGCCTCAGCCTTGTCGAGCGCCTCCTGACCGGAACTGCATACCTCCAGGGTAAAACCGCCCACTGCCTCCAGGGCCAACTTGGCCACGGCCTGGATGTCCGGCTCATCTTCCACGTAGAGAATGCGATTCAATGTCTCTGAACTCATTAGTAACGCTCCTGTTGATACCTGTCCACTTATTCTGGCAGAAGCATAACACGCCGCCAGTCTCTGCTCTATTCCCTGATAAGTCTTATAGTTATTGCCGGTAGGCTGCTGCCTTAACATGGCGGCGACCCGGCGGACCCAGGGATGCTTTATGGTACCACTGTCAGCCTTCCCCGTTATCCGTCATACTATCGGGCCTTTGATAGTGACCTGTTAATTCATGCTACGCGCCGTACTACACATCATTGCCCACTTTGCCGTACCGGGCCTGGTCGCCCGGCTGGCCTTCAGGCCGCAGTGGAAATATGCCTGGCTGCTCATGTCTGCGACCATTCTTGTTGACCTGGATCACCTGCTGGCGGATCCCATCTACGACCCCAATCGCTGCAGTATCGGCACCCATCCGCTACACACAGAACCCGCTATGGCGATATACGGTGTACTCTTGCTTGTGCCGCAACTGCGTATTATTGCCGCCGGTCTGCTCATACACATGGCACTGGATGCCTCGGACTGTTACCTGCAGGCCCTATATTAATAACTGGCATTAATACCGACTTGACAGCATTGGGACGGCATCGCATGCTTGAAGCCTGACGTGCTGGAGGTCTGTATGAGAACGATTCTGGTGTTTTTAAGTTTAACCCTGGCGGCCTGCCAGTACATGCCACCGCGTGATGTCAACTCACCGTTCTTTTTTCCGCCGGTCGGCTCACAGCTGCGTTTAACCCAGCCCCTGACCATCCCCGCCGATGATGCCGGTGTCTTTATTCAGTATGGAAAACCGCAATATTCCAACTGGCGGCTAAATCAATATTACCCGCACTGTGATTTCGAGGTGTATACCCGCGCCAACCACGAAAGAATTATCCAGCCGGATACCTTTACCGTGACACGGGCCGTGCGTGAAACCGAAAATGTCTCGCTGGCACCGGCTACCGTTGCCGATATTGGTTCTAGTGCCGGCCCACCGCATGAAAACTACATGACCGTGCTCTATCTGCACTCTGACAAACAACCGGATGTCTTTCGCATGACCTGCCAGCAATGGGAAGACCCCAGCCAGGGGGATCACCTGACGGTGAAACAAATCCGTCAAGCCCTCGGTGACCTGTTTATCCTCACACTTGCGGGTGGCGAGAATTAATCCCCGCTCGGGGTGATACTGAATTCCACCAGGCGCTCAGTCCCTTTTAGGCTGCCCGCCAGTTTGCGGAAGTTTTGCGCATCATTGGTAAAAATGGTCATCCGGTATTCGAGAATACGTCCTTGATCCTCAAGGTGATAACTCGGGTGGTAGGCCATGATATCGTGATCAGCAATCAGCGTGTCGATGTCCTCATGCAGGGTTTCATCACTGGTCTTGTAACGCAGCACCAGACGGCCGAAGCGTCGAGATGGCAGTTTCCCCTCAAGCCGGCCAAACAGTGCCAGCACGACCAGTGTAATCACTGTCGCGGCAGAGGCTGAAGAATAAAAACCCAGCCCGACCATAATACCGATCGAGGCCGTCATCCAGATCGATGCCGCCGTCGTCAGGCCGCGAATGGTCAGTTTTTCCTTCATAATCACACCGGCACCAAGAAAACCGATACCGGTCATAATGCCCTGTGCCATGCGTGTGGGGTCAATACGAATCGCCTCAAGCGGTACCGTGGCAGAGAGCAGGTCCCATTGATAAACCGTCAGCAACATCAACAGGCTCGATGACACACAAACCAGCGAGTGTGTCCGCAGCCCCGCCGGGCGACCATGCCAGGCACGCTCCAGGCCGATGAGGCCACCCATTAACAAGGCCACCAATAGTGGCGTAGTAATCGTAATATAGTGACTCAACATCTTTTTCCTTTAACCACCAGGTGGTTTGTTTATACCGGTCTCTTTGCAGGCGAGCAGCTGTTTTTCCAGGAGTGTCGTACCCATTCGCCTGAGCGTTTCAACATTATTAACGGGGATATCATCCATACTTCGCCCCTTGCCTGTCCACTGGCGTACCGCCTCATCAATACTTTCTTCGCGTAACAGGTGCAACATCGGGAACGGTGAACGGTTGGAATAATTTTCCGCGGCATCGACCTCGCTGTCGGCAAAACAGTAATCAGGATGAAAACTCGCTATCTGGATCACACCTTGTAAACCGGCCTCATTGAGGACCGCATCAGCCACATCGAGGAAATCATTATAGGTCTCGAAGTCGGTCAAGACATAGGGGTGTACCAGCAGGCTGGTCTCGACCTCATCCCGCGGCTGATGGCCGAGCGCTAACAAGGCCCCAATCAGGTCTTCCACCAGTACCTCGACCCGTGCCGCCTCGCTGACGATAATTTGCAAGCGCTCTTTTGCCAGCACCGGTGCTGCAAACGGGCACAGCCCATGACGGATCACCACCGACTGGATCCAGCGTTGGGTTGCATCAATGATGAGTGAATGATCCATGCGAATTATTTTGTGATCCATGACGCAAAGTAGTAGTGCATAGCCCACAGTTTAGCATTTTACCGATTGTACATATCCAGCACTGTGCCAGAATCTGAACAGGATTTCGATATACCTATAAGCAGAGGATGACATGACCCCAGCCAGCGCCACGAACCAGCCATTGACTACCGAGCAATTGGCAACCCAGCATATACTGCGCGGCGAAAGTGAGAATAACCTGCGCTGGTTGCTGGAGCACGCCCAATATGAAACTTTTGCCGCTGGCGATGTCTTACTCACACCGGAACGCGATAACCATACCTTATACCTGATCCTCAGCGGCCGTGTACAGGTGCGTCTCGACTGGCAAGGCCACGAGGCCCTGACTTTCCTCGATGTCGGGCACTGCGTGGGCGAAATGTCGATCATAGAACGTAAGCGGCCGTCGGCGATCGTGGTCACGGACTGTGTTTGCCAATTATTACTCATCCACGAGGAAGTGCTCTGGAGCCTGGTCGAACGCTCGGGCACGCTCGCCCGCAACCTTCTCTACATGCTCTCTTCACGCGTGCGTAAGGACAATCTCGTGATTTTTGAGAGCCGCCAGCAACAGGCGATCTCCGAACAACATTCCAGGATAGATGCCCTAACCGGGCTGTTTAACCGTCGCTGGCTGGAAAGTAGTCTGCCGCGCCTGGCCACTCATGCCCAGTCACAACAGCAGCCGCTGTGCGTGATCATGCTCGATGTCGATCACTTTAAACATTATAACGACAGTCATGGCCACCGGGCCGGTGATGCCGCCCTGGCCGCTCTGGGTCATGACCTCGGTGACAATATCCGCCCCTGCGATTACGCGGTGCGCTATGGTGGTGAGGAGTTTATAGTGATCCTGCCCGATACCACGGTCAGTGATGCGCGCATTATTGCCGAGCGCCTCCGTGAGCTGTTACGCAATATGAATATACTGGACCAGGATGGTAAGCCGTTGCCGCCCATTACCGTCTCGATGGGGCTGGCCGAGCTGAAGGCCCGCCAGACCATGGACACCCTGATCGAGGCCGCCGATGTTGCCCTCTACCGCGCCAAACATGCCGGCCGCGACCGCGTAGCCCTCTGAAACAGGCTAGTGTAAAGGCCGGCCGCGGGTGGGCATTTGCAGGTCGACCTTGACCTGATTTTGACGTGTCTCGTCAAAGACCAAATCAATGGAAATCTGCTCACCGTCCTGGAGTATCTTGACCTGCTTGAGATCAGGCAGGCGGGTTGCCAGCCACGAGGTACTGGCGGCGATCATCTGTTCATTCTCGTCAAACAGGGCCTGACTCAGATAACCGGCAACGAACTTGGCACGCTGCAGCAGGTCTGGCTCTTCAACCGTATCACTGCCCAGCTGTATACCTGCATCCATCCCCTCGTCCATCTTGTCGAGGTATTCCTGCTGTTTTTCGGAGAGCGCCTTGTTGCGGTCATAATCGATTTGCGGCTGACCGTTGACGTGTACCTGCATCAAACTCATAACGTGAAAGGTTTCCCGGTGTTCAACGAGGCGCTAGAATAAGCTGCGTTTGCGCGAGCTGCAAGGCAAAATCATGTTTGATAGCGATATTCCCGATTGGGTGGAGTGGCTGGCCCAGGATAAAGACGGTAGTTGGTGGGGTTATTCGGTCGAGCCGCATCAACACTCGACCGGCTGGTATGAAAACGAAGTCGGTGATTACACCCGGCTCGGCGCCGCGGCGCCAAATCCTGACTGGCAAAACAGCCTGCGCCGAAAGCCCTGATTAGCTGTAGGAGATCTCGGCCTTTAAGCCCACCTCGTTGAGGTGATCGAGGATATTCATGGTCATATTGCTGTGGTCATCCACATCAACCAGCACCTCGCGAGGCAGGCCCTGGCCGATCTCGACATTGTGCACATGGCTCATGGCCATCAGATCGGCCTTGATGAAGGTCAACCTGTCGGCATCGATATCTCCATTGACGTAAAAGTGCAGTGTATTCATGTTGCTCTCCGATTAGTGGCAGTCATTTGCTGCCAGCCTAACTAATCTATAGTTAAGGTGGCAGCAATGGTCAAGCCGTTGCGCCGGTATTTCGAAAAATCTGTTATGCTCTCGCCGAATTAAATCCGACCCAGGCCAAACCATGCCCCGAATCACGATTTACAGTACCGCCGTCTGTCCTATTTGCGACAAAACCAAGACTCTGCTCAAAAAATGGGATATCAGTTTTGAGGAGAAACGGGTGGACCAGAGCCAGGCCAATCTCAAGGAGATGCTCGAGATCAGCAACCATGCCCGCTCCGTTCCCCAGCTCAGTATCGATGGTAAATGGATAGGTGGTTTTACCGAGCTGACCGAAATGCATATGGACGGTGAGCTTGATGCCTTGTTTGGCAGTTAGGGCTCACCTGCCGGCATAAAAAAACCCGCTGCTGCGGGCTTTTTTTATTCTTATCGGTATATTTCAGGGCATCTGGATGCCGCCGCCCGGCACACCGCCGCCACCCGGCACGACAATCTGGGAACTGGCCTGACGCTGCATTTCCTTTATTTCCTCAATGGCCTGTTCCACCGCCTGTCTGGCCGCTGCCGCATAGTTTTCCACGGCCTCGGCAAGATCCGCCGCCGCGATCTCAAAGCTCAGCGGCATCGGCCCGGCGGCCGTCATCATCTGTGCGTGGCCAAGGAACAGGGTCGGACGGCCGGCATCAGCCTCACCTGTCACCGTCACCGGGCTCAGTACCCGAATCGTGCCCGCCTTCCTGTCCGTGTAACTCTGGTCGCGATACAGGCCATTCGCGTCCATGGTCATATTTTCAAGATCAGTCATCGTCAAGGCTTCCGGAAATTGTTAGCAAATAATGCCTTAGAGTGTAACGGAAAATGGCAGGTGACCCCAACCGGGTGGAGTGATCAACCCGAGCAGATTTCAACAAAGAATTCGCCTGATTCGGTCTTAAACGGCAGTAAGACCACCGGGCCGCTGATGCTGTGTTTCACCTCGTGTCCCTCACCGGCATCAACCGTGGGCAGGGTTAGTTCAAAATCATAACCCTCTTTTTCGAGACTGGCCTTGGCGCCACCCGCCATCATGTTGGCGATCTCGCCGACCAGGTCCATAACCATATCATCGACCTCTTGCGGTTCGGTTCTGAGCATACGCTTGGTAATCTCAAAAACGACAGGTTTGGGGAAACTGATGGCCGTGGATACCTTTGCCTGTTTACCCGAAAAATCGATCAGGCCGGTGACCACGCCGCGTGCCCGGCTGTCGGCCTTGAGCACAGGTATACCCGCCTCGGGTGTCATCTGAGCCATGGTCGACAAGACATTGACGATGGAATCGAGTACCGGGTTAACAAACCTGACATCCACTATACATTCCTCTTCAAAGCAAGATTAGAGTAATAGTAGTTCAGTTCCCAATAAATACACCCGACTATATTGCCCAAAATAGCGGGGGTTTATATTGATTTACACTGCCACGGGGCACGCCATTATCCTTATTGTCATTCTGCACGCAAAGATTAGAAGATGTTTTTCGATGATGAAATATCTACCTCAATATTTCTATGATATTTGCTATGGCCGGTTATATGGAGAATTCACCTTGCCACTGACCCTTTACATGGTCGAGCGATAACCGTGCCGGGAACATACGTGTCGCAAAGCGGCTGGATAACTGCCGTTTTACCGGGTGCTGCGCGGCAAACTGCTCCGGGTCACAGGACAGGGCCTCTACCGGGCGAAAACATACCTTTAGGTTATCGCTCACAGGAACATACTCTTGTTCCGTCTCGCTACAAAACAAGACACGCTTTTGTACCACACAGGAAAAATACAACTGCATCTCAACCAGCAGGGGTTGACTACGTTGCCGCAGGGCCGTTTCGGCCCGATGTGTCCAGCTGACCTGTAACGTGTGGCCGTTCAGACTAACTGTTTGGCGATATTTATAGGGGTGCAACCAGCCAAACATTCTGGCCAGCGGATTGCCGATAGAAAAATAGCTGCCTCGCAGGTCAACGGCCATCCCGTCAGTCCAGCAGACCTGTCAGGGTATCAACGATACTGCCCACCGATGACGGATTCTTCCCGGTTATTAACATTCCGCAGCAGTTATCAGAATACGCCTTGCCATAGCTTGCCCCTCTTAGTGCCTTGCACTATTGGAACACAAGTATTTATTTCCCCACAACAGCAACCGGGACAATACACCATGGCCAGCGAGCCAGGGCAATATTCACAGTAAAAATACGTCTAAATCGTTGCGTTGCCGGACCCGACCTATTGCTTGCGTGTAAATATCAGGGAATTGCCGGCACTGAGCTTCTTATTAAAGGCGTAGCCCGCCTCATTGAAATCCTTCAGGCCCTCAGGCTTGGTGATCTGGTTCTGGATAATGTAACGTGCCATCAGGCCGCGAGCCCGCTTGGCGTAGATGCCGATCATCTTGTAGTCGCCGTTTTTGTATTCCTTGAATTGCGGCGTGATGATCTCAGCGGCGATATTTTTTGTCTTCACCGATTTAAAGTATTCATTCGAGGCCAGATTCACCAGGGTGCCCGATTTGATCTTGCTGAGCTGCTGGTTAAGGCCGTCGGTGATGATATCGCCCCAAAACTCGTACAGGTTTTTGCCACGTTCTGTATCCAGTCTCGTACCCATTTCCAGGCGGTAAGGTTGCATCAGGTCCAGCGGCCGCAACAGGCCATACAGACCGGAGAGGATGCGCAGGTGCTGCTGCGCAAACTTGAAATCCGCCGCACTGAAGCTCTCGGCATCCATGCCCTGATAGACATCACCCTTGAAGGCCAGTAAGGCCTGCTTGGCGTTGTCCTGGGTACACTCCGGCGCAAAGGCCTCGTAACGGTCGAAGTTCAGCTCAGCCAGCTTCAGGCTCAGGTTCATCAACTCGGCAATATCGAGTGAACAAAACTTACGCAGCCGCTGGATCAACACCATGGAGTGCTGCATGTAATCCGGTGTTGTCGCCGTTTTGGTCTTGGCGGGCGTGTCGTAGTCCAGCTTCTTGGCTGGCGAAATAACAATAAGCATGATGTGTCTTTAGGTCTGATTGGCAGAAAATATCATAGCGGCATTATGACATATTTGGCCATGCGCACCACCGCCTTCAGGGTACCCGCGCAGTACTTGTCGCGGTGCGAGGGACGATGTCCAGATTTTTATCATAGGCCGTTGACTGGATCTCCATCAGGCCCAGTATCGTATGGAACAGGTTGTCATGGCTGAACTGCTCGTTCTGCCTTTCCCGCACCCGGCTCATGTCGATCTCGTCATAGCTATCGCCAACCCACAAAATGGCTGGCACATGAATTTGTGCACCCGGTGCGAACAGGTATGGCATGCCGTGTAAATAGATCCCATTCTCGCCCAGTGATTCGCCGTGGTCACTAACATAAAGCATCGCCGTCTCGAAACCATGATTATTGGTCTTTAGCAAATCGATGACCTTCTTCAGAAAGTCATCCGTATAGAGGATGGCATTATCATAGGCGTTATTAATTTCTTCTACACTGCAATCTTCCAGTTGATTGGTCGCACACACCGGTTTGAATTTCTCAAAGGATTTCGGGTAGCGTTTGTAATAGGCGGGGCCGTGGTTTCCCATCTGATGCAGAACAATAAATATATCGCCCGACGTATTCTTATTTATATAGTCCTGCAGGCCGACCAACATGCCTTCATCCCTGCACTCAGGATTACAGATCGTATTCTTGTCCGCATGTTTATAACTTTCATAGGTAACCCGATCTGCCACACCCTTTGAGCTGGAATTATTGTCACGCCAGAGTATATTCACCCCGGCATGTTTCAGCACATCTAACAAGTTCTCCCGTTCCACGGCTTTGGCGATACTGTAATCATTCTTGTTCAGAACAGAGAACATACAAGGTACAGACTCGGCAGTAGAGGTCCCACAAGCAAGCACATTAGAGAAACTGATCACATCCTCTTTTTCCAACAGTGGGTTGGTCTTTCTGTTGTAGCCATTTAGCGAGAAGCGATCTGCACGTACTGTTTCGCCAATCACCAGGATGATTAACTCTCTATCTTTATCCGTAAGCGGTATACGCGCATCACGCCCAACGGCCTGCAGCTCATGTGGCCCGGCCATGACGGTATTTTTAATATATTTTCCGGCTGAATAGACATAAAAGACCGGGTTGGCGTAATAGCGGAGGGGTTTATGCTCCCTGAAGAATGAGGCGTAAAACTTGCTAAATGATAACACCACAACCACCAGCACCACTATCGCCACCAGTGTGGTGACTATCCTGGCGAGGAGTTCCTTTTTCAACGGGGCATAGTTTATCCTCGCCTTGATGACCAGATAGGCCGGCAGGACACCGAGCAAAAGAAAATACCCCAGCAACTTGAGGCTGAGCAGGTCCGCGCTTTCATCAATATCCGTGCCGACAATATTCTCTATCATGCCGTCATCAATAATGACGTTATAGCTATCCATAAAATAGGCCGCCAGCGATGACAGTAGAAAGACCAGTACCAGGGCAGGCTTAATGGTGTAACGAGAACTGAATGGCATTAGTAGCAGTATGATAATACTGCCAAGAAACGGCGCCAAAGATGCAACAAAACCAATATTTTTAGTGTTTAGTGGATACACCTCAACGACATGGCTAAAAAAAGAAATATTGTATATCGCCACCAGCATCAGTGATGCCAGCACCAGCAACTTATTGGTGGAAATATTATAAATATTGCGCGAGATCATTTTTTCATGAGATCAAACGATCATCCTTAATATTCATTCAACTTCACCCTGAAACCTTGCTACATTCCCTGAATATTCTCTTTGTACAGATATCACAAGTATCTATATCAAGCGTCTTGTAAATAAATGCTACCGCCTTTGATTTATGATCAAAAAATGCATTTGAACCTATGCTCTTGATGTATTTTCCTTGCGCCAAAAACTCCCAGACATTGGACTCAAGCCCATAAAAGTATAGACCACCACCCTTTTTACGCAGACGTTCATTCTCCATTACCAGCATTTCGGCGCCGGCGGCATCTATATAATTCACCTTCGACGCATCTATCACGATGTTTTTTATGCCTTCCTTGTCTGCAATCAGGCCCAGCTTGCATTGAATATAGTTCAAGGAGCCAAAATAGATCGAGCGATCAATGCGAATAAATTTTATCTGCGGACATTCACTAATCGGCTTGGTATCAACAGAAATAAACTTTCTTGTTGGACTTTGAGGGTCTGGCGCCAGTACGGTCATTTCTGGTTTTGAGGTGCGTGCCAGAAATATTAATATGGATAACAAGACACCCAGATAAATCGCAAATTCAAGCTCGAGGAATAATGTTGACAGGAACGTCACCACCAGGATCATTGTTTCAGATCGGTTCTTCCTGACTGTTGATTCAATGTGATGAAAATCAACCAGACCATACGCCACCAACAAGATCACTCCGCCCATTGCCGCCACCGGAAGATAGGCCGTTAAAGGTGCAATCAATAATACCGCGGCCATTAGTAATACCGCCGCGAAAATGGCAGACATGGGTGTCTCTGCACCCGCCTGATAGTTAATCCCCGAGCGTGTAAATGAACCTGAACCGGCGTAACTTGAAAAGAAACTACCGACGATATTTGAAAGACCCTGCCCGACAAATTCCTGGTTACCGTCTATACGCTGGTGAGACTTGGTGGCTACTGAACGGGAAATTGAAACCGCCTCGATCAGGCCCAATAGTGCTACCGCGAAGGCCTCTGGCGCCATCTCACGTATGGTTGATATGGAAAAATCAGGTAGCGAAAAGGGCGGCAACTGAGATGGGATCTGGCCGATAAAGGTGATCCCTGATGCCTCACCACCGAGTGCAATCGCAGCGAACGCGCCAGTAATCAAACCAATTAATAGATGCGGAAGTTTCGGATACAGGCGCTTAACCACAATTGCCGTCACCAGGGTGATCATGGCCACCGCCAGGATCATTATATTAATACTATTTATACTCTCCGCAATATTTACCCAGGTATGGGCGAAGGATTCACCGCGTGGCACTTCAATACCCAGAACATTTTTCATCTGACTGGTTACAATCAAAATCGCGGCACCCGCGGTAAAGCCCATCACCACCGTATGTGATACGAAATTCACCAGCATTCCCATTCGGGCCAGCCCGAATGCCAATTGGTAGATGCCGGCAAGAAAGGTCATTGTCAGCGCCAGGGTAATAAATTCCTCAGTCCCAGGCATGGCATGGCGGCTTACCGAGGCAAAAATTACAATGGAAATGGCCGTCGTTGGGCCGGATATCAGGTGCCTGGACGAGCCGAACAAGGCGGCGATGATGGGTGTCACCATTGCCGTATACAGGCCGTATTGCGGCGGCAGGCCGGCAATGGTGGCAAATGCCACACCCTGCGGTAAGACGATGACGGCACCAGTTACCCCTGCCATAAAATCGGCACGTAGCGTTTTACGGTTGATCAGGCCAAACCAGCTTAAAAAGGGGAACAAGGCCTTAATTGTTTCTGCTTTCATATTCTTGCATCTATAACGTTATGTTAAATATTTTCCAGGGATGTTCCCAACCGCTGGCAAAACCGACCTCGCTTGAAGCCATAAGAGTCCTTGCCGGGCAAGATCTTCGACCGACCAGCCATTTCCAGACGACAGGGCTGCATGAATACCAAAGTACCCGGGCTTTCACACAGGCCCGGCAACACATGAAAGCGTTGACTGAAAATAACGCCAAGTATGGCAATTCTATTGGTTTGGAGCCGATAGCAGGGGGAACGCAGGCGCTATTATGCCATATTTTGCTGTTTTCAAACAGTGGCTATTGACTAGACCGGCAAGTAAAAAAACACAAACCGCCCGTCTTCAATATCCACCATCAGACTAGCACCATGTGACAGGCCGTAATCGACATAGCCGGGGATGGCACTGGCCTGGTGACATTCACTCGAGTGTTGCGGGGCTTCAAAATCACGGTCGCGGTCGTACCATGAGAGCAGCATGTAAGCCCCTAATCGCAGTTCGGCCTCGGTATTGGCCAGGCTCATCGCGGCCTCATAGTCGCGCAATGCCGGGGCCGGCGACAATTTAACGACCTCTACGCCGGACAGGTCCACACCGGCACTGACCAGGCAGGCCTCGCCACTCTTCGCAGGTTTGTCTGTATCCCCCATCAGCCCTCAAAACCACACTGCTTGTGACTCGCATCGCAGAAGGGTTTATTGGCTGAGGCACCGCAACGGCACAAGGCACCTTTGCTTCGTGTCGTCACCGACACCCCGTTGCGGCTGAATATCGTCACCGGGCCCTTGATGGTCAGCATCGCATTTATTTTAACCGTAATCACAAGCGGCCCTCCCTGCCCGACAATATCTTCACCGCGTTCATCAGTGAATTCTTCGCCGGCCTGGAAACCATTTTTCTTATGACTGCCATCACAGAAGGGCTTGTTGGCCGAGCCACCGCAACGACACAGGGCCAATTCTTTTTCCTGCGCAAGGATAATTCCCTCGGCATCCTCCACCGTCAGCTGTGTTTCACTGCCGCAAATCAGAGGCCCATCAGGTCGGACCATGATGGTATTACCGGGGTAACTGGGTTTTTCGCTCAATGCCATGCCTCACTCATAGGGCCAACGGTATTCAGGCACTATTTAATCAGTTTTTTCCCTGAGCTGCCAATCGTGGCACTGTGATTACTACGCAGATAAAGGCACCAAAGCCTGACAATATTCACTATACTCCGAACATGGCAAACAAAACTGTATCACTGGTACTCGGTAGTGGCGGCGCCCGTGGGCTGGCGCACATCGGTGTTATTAACTGGCTCGATGAGCAAGGCTACGATATCAAGTCCATCTCCGGTTCCTCGATGGGCGCATTGATTGGCGGTATCTATGCCACCGGCAAACTCCAGGTTTATACTGACTGGGTCACCCAGCTGGAAAAACTGGATGTCTTACGCCTGCTCGATTTTTCCTTCGGCGAGGCAGGCCTTATAAAGGGCGAACGGATCACCAAGGTCCTGCGCGACCTTATCGGTGACCATCGCATAGAAGATTTGCCACTATCGTATACGGCCGTGGCGACTGACCTGGATAATCAAAAAGAGGTCTGGTTAAACGAGGGCTCACTGTTTGATGCGATACGTGCCTCTATGGCAATACCTTCTATCTTTACCCCGGTTGACCACCATGGCAAAAGACTCGTTGATGGGGGCCTGCTCAATCCGATCCCCATCGCGCCGACCCTGAAAGACAAAACGGATCTCACCATCGCGGTGAACCTCAGTGCCCCGGCCAGTGCCAAAGCCGCCGCTGCCACACCACAGGTAAAAAAACCTGAGCAGGAGAGTTACCACGAAAAAATTCTTCAGTTCATCGATGACCTGCAACGACGAGTATTAAGGGACGAGCCTGGTGACATGGGTATGTTTGACATTATTGCCAACTCGCTCGACGCCATGCAAAATACCATTGCCCGTTTCAAGCTCGCCGCCTACGCCCCCGACCTGATTATCAATATCCCGAGCAATAGCTGTACCTTTTATGAATTCTACCGTGCGGAAGAACTCATCGAGATCGGACGCCGTAAGACCGAAGAGGCCTGCAACGGCTCACACTGAATACCCAACTTTATCTTAATCGAGCCCCATGCATTCTATACATGCCAACCTTTAAGACTTAAGGGTTGGCAGAAACTCTGGCAAGTGTTCGCGGACCGTTTTGGCAGAGCGTTTAACCAGGTTTTTTGTCACTTCCAGCGTCACATGCCTTTTCACCTGCTCATCAAGCTCATTACGCAGTTCGCCGAGAAACGTCGGTTCACATACCAACAGCAGTGAATCGTAATGATTTTCATTCAGGTTGTTATGCAGGTAACCGGCAACCTCGCGGGCAAACTCAACGCTCGCCTGTTTGTGGGCATCCGTTTTTGGCTCCGCGGCATGATGCCCACCCGAACCGGCACTATGCAGCTTGCCGGGCAGGTCCGATGTGATCTCACGCGTATGCAGGCGTGCCTCCGGGTGCGTAAGATCATCGTGTTCAAGCAGTTCGCCAGTGGGTGTACTGGCGGTGAAAACGCGTGCACTGTTTGTGTCTGCCACAAGGACCCAAATTCTAGACATTGCCTATCTCCTTACTGAAAACTCTTGACTAGTACAGTCAGCTAACCAGTCGCCTGCAAAATGCGTGAGGCCAGTGCCGACGTAAACATTTTGTTTATTACATAGTGCGCAGAAAATCTGATATCAACCTCAATAAATAAAGTATATGGGTTAATACCCGATACGGCCAGCCATTGAATGCAATGGCTACGACAAATCGGCAGTCATCATTGATTCAAGGCCTCAGCCCTTGATCACAATAAGCGGTTCAAGCCGTGCGACCTTGTGTGCCAGCCCGGCCTTGTCGGCAGCATCGACCACCGCGGCCACATCTTTATAGGCATCTGGTGCCTCTTCGGCCACGCCACGCAGCGAGGGACTTTTGATGATGATGCCGCGTGTGGCCAGTTCATCGACCAGCTCTCGCCCCCGCCACTGGCGCTTGGCCTGGTGTCGGCTCATGGCACGCCCGGCACCGTGGCAGGCAGAGGAGAAGGCCTGCTTTTCACTTTCCACCGTACCTGCCAGAATGTAGGAGCCGGTACCCATGGAGCCACCGATCAACACGGGTTGCCCCACTGCACGTAGTGCTTGCGGAATATCCGGATGCCCGGGGCCATAGGCGCGCGTCGCACCCTTGCGATGGATGAACAACTGGCGTTTTTTGCCCTCGACCTCGTGCTCTTCGACCTTGCAGGTATTGTGCGAGACATCATAGAGCAGGTGCAGGTCGGCCTTGGGTATCACGCTGGCAAATGCCTGGCGCGTCAGGTGGGTGATGATCTGACGATTGGCCAGCGCACAGTTAATACCTGCACGCATGGCGCCCAGGTAACGCTGACCAATGTCGGAGAGAATCGGTGCGCAGGCCAGCTCCCGATCCGGCAGGTGGATGCCGTACCCCGCGGCACTCATCGCCATCTCCTTCAGAAACTCGGTACCTATCTGGTGGCCCAGGCCACGCGAGCCACAATGGATACTCACCATCACATCACCGACATGCACGCCGTAAACATCGGCGATGTCTTCATCATAAACGGCCGTGACATGCTGTATTTCAAGATAATGGTTACCGGAACCGAGCGTGCCCATTTCATCGACCTGCCGTTGCCTGGCCTTGTCGGATACCTGCTGGGGTTCGGCACCCGCCATGCAGCCCTGTTCCTCAACACGTTGCAGGTCTTCCGCCACGCCAAAGCCCTGCTCAACCGCCCACTGCGCACCGCCCTCGAGCATGGCCTTCATGCCACTGTGGTTCAGGTGGATACGGCCGGTACTGCCGAGACCGGCGGGGATGGCTCGCGACAATTCGTGGGCCAGTGTTTGCTGGTGTGCGAGGATATCTTCACGCCGCAGGCCGGTGTGCAGGGTGCGCACACCGCAAGAGATATCAAAACCGACCCCGCCACCTGAAATAATCCCGCCCTGCTCCGGGTCGAATGCCGCCACGCCGCCAATCGGGAAACCATAGCCCCAGTGGGCATCCGGCATGGCATAGGCACTTTGCACGATCCCCGGCAGGGTGGCGACATTGCAGATCTGTTCGTAAACCTTGTGGTCCATGTCGCCGATCAGCGGTTCATCTGCATAGATCACGGCCGGCACACGCATGTTACCGTGGGCAGCGATCTCCCAGCGCGTGTCACTGTGCTGCGTAAACAAACCCAGGTCCATAACGACCCCTCATTAGCGATTCAGACATCCACCACGCATTGTGCCAGCCATTTTCCATCGGCTTGTTGTCTAACCTGCAGAGAGGTATAGGTGGCGCCTTTTACCTCCACGGCGGGGTGATGCTTGTCGATTTGTAACGGCTCGCCCCAAACGGTGGCGGAAAGGCGATGGTCGTCAATCCTGACCTCGAAGCGACTGAATATCATATTGCGCGTGGCTATTTCAAAGATCAAGCTATTCAGCCACTCGGCCAATAACAACTCATCGTCAGGGGCGTCACAGCTTAGCGTAATACTTTTTGCAGGCGTAATACGTTCAAGATCGGTGATAACCGCACACAGCGCAAGGGCCGCCTGGGCGAATGCCTCAGCCTTACTGGCCGCGATACCACGTACGCCGATATCCGCGCCGTGTTCAAAATGTTGCCAGTAATTAGCCACGGTAAATTATAGAACTGTCCCTTTGACCAGCGGTCTCCACTCCCTTGTCACATCATGGCGACGTGAAGACCAATTAATAACATACTGTGTTTGCCTTATTCCAGCACAACCGAAAAGAGCTCTTCCGGTTTGAGTACCGAGATGGCGGTCTTGCTGGCGCCCTTCAAGCGGGGCGCAGCTACAGGCGCTCATCGGCCAGCAGGCTGACGGCCCTGAAAAGCCCGTCACAGACCTGTGCGAGTCGGGCATAGTCCAGCTTTTCAGCAGTATCCTGTGCGCTATGGTAGTAAGGATAACGGTAAAAGGCCGTATCGGTCACCATCAACGCCTTGTAGCGTTGTATCCAGAACGATAAGTGATCGCTCCAAGCCACGCCGGGAATAACGGCAAAGGTAGCGATATGCTGGAGCGGGAAGTCAGTTGAATGGCGAAAAGCACGCGCGAGCCTGTGCATGAGCCGGCGCGAACCGAAGTTGGAAACTAAGCTGATAAAGTCAGCACGGTGCGGATAGAAATAGCGGAACAGAGGCGGATAACGCTGGCTGTGCGGGGCGTCCGAATAATAGCCCATGGTTTCCAGCGCCAGCATGAGTCGAATGTCATCGCCGCGGCGACGTGCGGCCTTCGCGTAAAGACGACTACCCTGACGACCGGAAAAGAAGAACGGCGGTTCTTCGTTGGTGAAGGCAACAAAACGGATCGTCATGGCGGGTGATAGTGTTCGGAACAGGCGCGACAGTTCCAGCAAGACGGCGACCCCGCTGGCATTGTCATTGGCGCCGGGGCTACCCTGCACCGAGTCATAGTGTGCACCGAGCAGGATAATTTGTTCCTCTTGAGACGTTCCCTGCCGCGTAACCTCAAGGTTTGCACAGGGCACACCGTGTTCCTGGTAGGCCTGCCGTTCAACCGTGTAGCCCTGCTCGCGCCAGATGGATGTCACGTACTCTTCGGCGACGTGCAAGGCGTCCGGGTGCCAGATATTACGCTCGCCGATCTCATCGGCGAGATGATAGACATGGCGCCGCAGATTCTGTTCGAGGGTTTCAAGTTGCATGGATGAAGGCCGGTTAAAGCATTGCCAGTTCCACGTTATCGAAACTGTCAGGGTAATTGTGCAGATAATCGACTTTTCGTTCGAGGGACAGGATGACCTCGCGACAAAAATTACGTTCTTCCATTTGACCCACACTCTTCAGGCCGCCGGGACTGAACACATTAATCTCCATGAGTTTATCACTGACAATATCCAGGCCGACCAGGAACATGCCATCCTGCTTCAGTTTGGCACGTACCGCATCTGCCAGCGCCAGAATGGTATCGTTGATTTGCACCGGTATGGCTATGGCCCCGGCGGTCATGTTGCTGCGCATGTCCAGATCGCCTTTTTTACGTTGCCTGCGGAAGGCCGCGTACTTGCCCTTGCTACAGAGCGGTTCGCCATTCATCAGGAACAGACGGATATCGCCATGACTGGCATCGGGCAGGTATTCCTGGGCAATGACATAACCCTCACGGCACACGGCCTCGATCATCTGGTTGATATTGGGCTTGTCCTCCGGCTGGACGAGGAAGACATTCCTGCCGCCGGAACCGGTGATGGGTTTGAGGACGCCGCGTCCACCCTGTTCATCGATGAAGGCTTTTATCTCGCCCTTGTCACGGCTAATCAGGGTGCGGGGCCGGACTTCTTCCGGGAAGTACTGCAGGTACATCTTGTTGATGGCGTGGCTCAGACCGTTGGGGTCATTCAACACGATCACGCCATGTTGCATGGCCAGCCGCCCGAAATTAATACCTGCCAGACGTGCCCATGGCCGGTCGAGGACGTCCTCTGCCGGATCATTACGCAGCAGCAGGATATCCATATCCTCGACAGAAATACGCTCCCGGTAGGCGGAATCACTACGCAGCGACTCCAGGTACACGCTATGCGAACGGTATTTCCTGTCAGGGACCCGCCGTGCCCGGGCATGCACACGTTCATCGGGAGCATAGTCGAATTGTCCTACATCGATATACCAGACCTCGTGTCCCATGTTGGTGGCATTCATGGCCAGACCAGTGGTGGTATAGTCCGACAGCTCGGTATGGATATTGTTGACGACCATCCCCAGACGCATTACACAGCCTCCTTCATCAGATCCATGACCGTTGCCCCCTGACGCAGGTACTCGAGACGCGTAACCGTTTCAGCCGCGTCGAGGAACCTTGGTCGCAGGCGCGGTGGCAGGAGCACCTGGCGCCACTGAAGTTCCTCGATGAGTGGCAGGTAGTCATAACTGATCTTGCCAAGATACAGCCGTTCCAGGTCACCACCGCCCGACAGGTAGCTCAGAACCTGGGCCAGTCCCTGCAGGTAAACCTTGTCTTTTGTATAACCACCACCGCGGAATACTCGCATGGCAATCGTGAATGCTGTGTAAGGCGTATTATCATAATCACTGAGCAGGCTGCGGAAGGTCTCGATGAAATTGGCACCCTCGGTGATCATATGCACGGCCAGCACCCGACTTGCCAGTAGACGCAGGCGTGAACGACTCAACCCCCCGACAAGGTATTCCGCCAGCACAGCCAGGCCTTCCTGCATGGATTCATAACCGGCCATCCCCGCATACAGTTCCCGAAAGGGCTGTTGGCTACCATTGTAGTGGGTGAGCACGTGCGTGCCGATTTCATGGGCAAGTGTGGCATTAATCCGTGCCTGAGAAACGCTGGCATCTGTGCCGACCAGGAAATTACCCTTTGCTACCATGATACCCGGCACATCATCACGCAGTTCCACTCGCGCAGGCAGGCCGGCATCCTGTTGCCGGTAGTATTCGATTTCCTGGCGTGCACGTTCGACTAACTCGGCAGGGTTCAGATAACCGCGTTCGTCTTGGCTGTGAGCAGTCTCGGTCTCTATGCCGAGTACCTGCCTGGCGAGTTCCAGCAATTCGGCATCGACATCACCGTACAGCTGACGACTGCCAAGCAGGAAACGATTCGTGTTGCGATCAGCGATCAGCGTGAGCTGCCGGTCCAGTTCCTCGCGTTTCTGGGCAAAGATATGCGCCAGGGTCGGATCTTCGATCCGTTCCAGAGGGATGGCGAACAGTTCACGCTTCATCAGACTCGGATCGACTCTGCGCGGGCGGTACAGGAACTCGGGAGGGCTTGCACAATTCGCTTGCTCGAATGCCTGCCAGGCAGCGTGTGCATTGACCGGTGAAACATGCAAGAGCAATTCAAATTGTTGATTGATTCGAGTCAGTCTTTCGTCTGTTTCGTAAACCGCCCGGTTCATGGTGCGATGTCCCAGTTCGAGGTAGTGGGCAGGGCGCAGCGGCGTACAATGGCGTGTGAAGGCATAGAAACTGCGCTTGAGTCCATGTGCCAGGGCATAATGTAGCCTGCGCCAGCGAAATGGCAGCAGTGTGTTGGTCTCGGCATCACGATAGATAGGACTGACCTCCAAACCGATATGCAGGCAGTTGAGCCGCGTGAGCTCCTGTTTGGTTAACAATAGTGACTGTTGTGGTGGCGTGACGTCTTCTGCGTAGCTGATCGCCACGTCTGGGCGATCATCATCGATACGGATATTCAGCAATGCATTTTCCATGCGTTCCAGGAATGCTGATGGCGAGCCATGCTTGGGGGCAATGATACGAAAGGCCGGCTGGCGGGTTTCGTCAGTCACCTCGGCGCCGGACCACAACTCCAGCAGCAAGCAGGCACCGAATTGCTTGTGCTGGATGCTGAGGATTTCTTTTATCAGTTTGACCAGCGAGGCCTGGTGTTCGGGCCGGTCATCGGCCAGCAGATAGGAGGCCTCGCCCAGCAGCAGACGTTCCGTACCGAGGTCTGCGCGCGTTGCCGGCCGACGATATAGGGCCAGGAACGGCAGCTGGCGATCGATATGAATACGCCCGCCATCACGTAGCTTGTAACGGACAGGCTCATTACGCTGATAGGCATCGGTGATGGAGCCGATGAGCGCGTCGCTAATGTAGTCAGCACTTCCATTCATTGGATTTTCTTCAGCTCTTCCAGGATGCCAGGTATCGTTGATTGTATAGCATCCCGTATGGCCTGAATTTGATCTATGTCACCTACACCGGTCCATTCGTCCATATAGAACTTCTTGAACTCGATCGACAGCACGCAGATGTTGTCCGGGTAATTGTTATGGATCCACTCGGCCAGTTGCCGGCCTTTGAACTTGATGTTTTCACGCACATCCAGCTGCCGGCCCATAAAATCATACGCACGCAGGTCGGCAATGAAACGCGTAATAGTGGGCAAGCAGCGCTCACGATCCACCATCGTGCCGGTTCCCACATTCACTTCCGGGTTGCTGGCAGGATCGGCGGGTGCTTGCTCAGGACCTGCACGCCGGTAGTTATAGGCATGCAGATCGAACACGACGATGTGGCCGAAGTGTGCCACCAGCTTGTCGAGCAGGAACCTTAATTCTGCATAGAAGGCATCATATTCTTCCAGGGAGCGGTCTATCATGTCCTGGCCAAGGGGTTCTTTCCACAGGTGCAGCCCCCAGGCCATCTCCGGGCTCGTGTAGACGGCCTCATCGCGGGGCCGGTTCAGGTCGACTTCAAAACGTGAGCGGTCAGGAACCAGCCAGGTAGGTACTACCTTGGCGAGGTAGTCCGTATAGGGGTCTTCTTCATGGGCGCGTTCAGCATCGTCCAGAGCGAACAATGGCAACAGTTCGTGGCGAACCTTGTGTCCGGCGTGAATGGCCGTTGCCATGAGCGGGCTTTCGCCGAAGTGTTCGATCCAGATTTTACTATCGGGCATCCCGGTTCCTTTGCTAACTGATCTGGATGATTAGGCATTGCATGATGTATGAATGGGCGGTACCGTTTCAATACAGCCAATAATTCTCTTAATAGTAAACAGTGTAGAGGAAATCTGTATTTTTCCTAATAGCTGATAATCAGTCTCATTATTGGAAATGAGAGCAAGGCGAGACAGCCAATGCCGGTACACAATGAAGACATCGCGGTGATCTTCGAGGAGATGGCCGATTTACTCGAGATCGAAGACGCCAATCCCTTCCGGGTCCGCGCCTATCGCAATGCGGCCCGGACCGTACGCGGGCTGGCGCGTCCGCTGGCCGAGATGGTGGCCGACGGTGAGGACCTGACACGCCTGCCAACGATAGGCAAGGACCTGGCCGCCAAGATCATTGAGATAGTGGCCACCGGTCACGCCAAGGCGCTCGAAAACCTGCACGAGGAGGTGCCGGTCAGCCTCGAGGCCCTGCTCCGGATCCCCGGGCTTGGGCCCAGGCGCGTCAAGGCCCTCTACCAGGAATTGCATATAAAAACCCTCCGGCAACTGGAAAGCGCCGCCCGCCAGGGGCAGCTGCAGGAACTCCCGGGTTTTGGCGCCAAGCTCGAACAGCAGATCCTGGCAACGGTCTCCGCCCATCGCACAACCGAAAGGCGTTTTTTGTACCGCACCGCGCGCGCCTATGCAGAACCCTTACGGGCCTGGCTGGAGGCGGCGCCCGGTGTGCACGAGGTGGTGATCGCCGGCAGTTACCGGCGCGGCAAGGAGACCGTTGGCGATCTGGACATCCTCGTTACGGCAAAGGCTAACAGCCCGGTGATGCAACACTTCGTCGACTACGATGAAGTCCAGGATGTCGTCGCAAAAGGACCGACCCGTGCCACAGTGTTTTTGCACAGCGGCCTGCAGGTGGATTTGCGCGTAGTGGAAAAAAACAGTTTCGGTGCAGCCCTGTATTATTTTACCGGCAGCAAGGCACATAACATCCAGGTTCGACGTCGCGCGCAGCAACGCGGTCTCAAGATCAACGAATATGGCGTGTTCAAGGGCGACAAACGTATCGCCGGAGAAACCGAGGCCTCCGTCTTCAAGGCCGTGGGCCTACCCTTCATCCCTCCGGAACTTCGCGAGGCGCATGGCGAGGTCGAGGCGGCCGAGGCCAAACGGCTGCCCAAACTGATCACGCGGCAGGACTTACAGGGCGACCTGCATGTGCACACTGACGCTACCGACGGTCATAACACCCTTGAAGAAATGGCACGCGCCGCCAAACAACGTGGCCTGGAATACATTGCCATCACCGATCACTCCCGCCACCTGACCGTCGCCCACGGTCTGGATGAAAAGCGTCTTCACCAGCAGCTTGAGCAGATCGACCGCCTCAACGCTAAACTCAAAGGGTTTACTATCCTGAAAGGCATCGAGGTCGACATCCTCGAGGATGGTAGCCTGGACTTGCCTGATAATGTGCTCTCGCAACTGGACCTAGTCATTGGTGCCATACACCACAAGTTTCACTTGTCACTCCGCGAGCAAACCACACGCATCCTGCGTGCCATCGACTCGAAATACTTTACGATGCTGGCGCACCCGAGCGGACGCCTGCTGGAAGAGCGCGATGCCTACGAGGTGGATATACCACGCATTATTGAGGCAACACGTGAGCGTGGTTGTTACCTCGAACTCAACAGTCAGCCCCAACGCCTTGACCTAATAGACACCTATTGTCAGCTCGCCAAACAACAGGGTGTTCTGGTGAGTATCAACAGCGATGCCCACAGCCCGGATAACTTTGACTATTTGGAGGGCGGCATCAACCAGGCCCGACGCGGTTGGCTGGAGAAAAACGACGTCCTCAATACGTGTTCATTACGTGAATTGCGCAAGCGGCTCAAGGCAACGATGGGGTAATATAAAGTGCAGTTCCTGCGACGTGACCTGACCAAAATCATCAGATTTATTTCATATGGCAGAGGTCTCAAAACGACCCACAGCGGCCATTTATGTGATAGTTGTCTCTTGTAACTCACTCACAGCATAGAGAGTATTATGAAAATATTTGGTTACTCTTGTTTACCGCATGATTCCAATAGGGATCATTATCGAATTTTTCAGCAAGGTAATCAATCAGGGCTCTGACACGCCGGGGTAAAAAACGCTGCTGAGGATAGATGGCATAGATTACCTCTTCAGGGAAAGTATAATCTGTTAGGATTGGGCATAACAATCCCTGTTCAATTGCCTCAGAACTGATGAAGGTCGTTGTTACCAGAATACCTAGACCGTCAATGGCGGCTTTAAGTAATATATCTCCATTGTTGGCTCGCATGCGACAGGGCACATGTGCCAATACTCTTGTTTTATCCTGTTGCAAGAATTGCCAGATTTGAGTTTCAGCCAAATAACTATAATTAAGCCCCACATGGTTTTCCAACTCTTCCGGAGTTTTTGGTTCGCCATGCTGAGACAAGTAATCAGGGCTGGCGCAAACGATACGTTGCGTTGTTGCTAGCTGACGGGCGATCAAGGTTGAATCAGCCAACCGGCCAATTCGAATGGCCAAATCAATATCTTCTTCCATAAAATTCAGTGTTCGATCATTAAGATCCAGATCCAGGCTGAGCTCCGGGTGTTCCTTGAGGAATTGATTCAATAGCGGTGACAGGTGCTTAATCCCAAAGGTAAGCGGTATGGCGATGCGAATGGTGCCACGCAATAAGACCTGTTCACAGGAAATAGCCTGTTCAGTCTCTTCCAGGTCAGCCAAAATTGCCAGGCAACGTTGATAAAATTGCTGCCCATTTCCAGTCAGATTAAGGCGGCGAGTGGTGCGTATGAGTAGTTGTACGCCTAGCCTGCCTTCGAGTTCAGCCAGACGGCGACTTACTGCCGACTTGGCGATATTGAGGCGATCGGCGGCGGCACTCATGCTGCCCGCCTCGACCACTCTGACAAAAGTCAGCATTTCTTCGAAACGATCCATTGTTCACCATTGAAGAACAGTAATTTCCTTATTATCGCGTTTATTTCCAATATTGCAATGATAGACTTATTCTACAAATTTATTCGTTACATAAAACCAGGGAAACCAAACTATGAGCGACTCACAAAACATCGCCCCAATAGCAGTCGACGTTGAAGCCGGTAAGGAATATTACTGGTGCACCTGTGGCAACAGCACGACTCAGCCTTTTTGCAATGGATCACATGAAGGGACAAGCTTTACACCAACAGCATTCACACCTGAAAAATCGGGAACAACTTATTTCTGCCAATGTAAAAACACCAAAACACCCCCCTATTGTGACGGCTCCCATGCAGAGCTGTGATGAATGGGAAAACCGCTACCAACAGGGGCAGACTGGATGGGACAGAGGTGAACCTAGTCCCAATTTACTCTATTGGATAGAACGCGAATTCCTGAAACCGTGCCGTATTCTTATTCCAGGCTGTGGTAATGGTCATGAGGTTTTAACACTAGCAGAAAAAGGTTTTGATGTTGTTGCTATTGATATTGCCCCAACACCTATCGAAAACCTTAGAAAAGTGCTTAAGGATAAGCAATTAAGTGTTGAATTAATACAAACTGATTTTTTTACATGTGAATTTGAAAAAAGTTTTGACGCTATTTACGAGCAAACCAGCTTATGTGCTTTACACCCTGGGCAATGGAAGGACTACGAACAATGCCTGTATAACTGGTTAAAACCAAAGGGGAGGTTATTTGCCCAGTTTATGCAAACTGGGCAAGAAAGTGGCCCACCGTTTCACTGCGACATCCAGGCGATGAGTGGCTTGTTTGTTAAAGAAAGATGGTTATGGAGTGAACAGCATAAGACGAATGTAGTCCATTCTGATAATCTATATGAAAAAATGTACTTGCTTGAGAGGGCTTGGTAAGTGTTGTAAGTACACAGTAAAGGCTATCAATAAAACTATTTATCCATAGAAGGCCTGCTATAAAATATGAATAATCCGTGCCAGATCCTAGTATTCGCTAATATAGGGTGATCTGGTATCTGCCTCGGTTCTTCGTGAAACCGACTCAAAAAGGAAGATATGTACATACCTGAACATTTTAATGTGACCGACAAAGAAGAGATATTAGCCTTTATAAAAGCTAATGCTTTCGGTCAATTAATATCCCTAGTCGAAGGAAAGCTTTTCTCTTCGCATATTCCTTTCTTTTTGAGTGACGACAACCAATCACTCATTTGTCATATAGCCAAACGCAACCCTCAATGGGAAAACATTGAAGATCAAGAAGCCTTAGTAACTTTTCAAGGCCCACACGACTATGTATCACCATCTTGGTATTCCTCATCAGGTGTACCCACTTGGAACTACCAATCAGTTCATATTTATGGAAGGCCCCAACTAATTACTGAAACAGAACAACTTAGTACTATCGTTAACGAACTTACGGGGATATATGAATCCTCACTCGAAAAACCTTGGGAGCCTGAATACAAAGAATCTATGCTTAATGCAATTATTGGCATTAAAATAAAAATCACAGATATTCAATGCAAATATAAACTCAGTCAAAATCGTTCGGCAAATGACCGCTTGCAAGTAATCGAGGAACATAAAAAGAGAGGTTCTTCTAAACTATCATCGGCAACGAAAAATGCGTTATAACAAGGCACTCCTGTTGATCACCAAATGCGGCGGGGCTAGTACACGTGAATGGCCCCTGCGACCAGTTCCTGCCTGATCTGGTACATCCTGGCAAATTGCCCTTGCACGACCTCTTCGGCCCGTGACCTCACTGCCTCGACAGCTATGCCGTCCTGCATACAGAGCCGAAGGTCCACGACCTGGGGTTCATTGATAGGGCTGCCGATCCGACTGACCAGATAGCAGTACGCCTCACGCACCTCAGCGACCTCCCGGACCAGGCTTTCGGCAATCCGCTGCGCAACGATGTTGTAGAGCTTGCCGACATGGGTCACCGGATTCTTGCCCGCCGCCGCCTCCATATTCATGGGGCGGTAAGGGGCAATGAGACCATTCACGCGGTTGCCGCGGCCAACCTCGCCATCGTCGCCGGATTCGGCGGAGGTGCCCGTCACGGTCAGATACAGGCTGCCCGTTGCCACGTCATCGGCGGCATTGGCCGTTATGCTTAGCTGCCGGTCTGTTTCCTGTCTCGCGGCCTGCTCGGCCAGCGTGATGAGGCGGGTCTTTTTCTGCACATAGTCATCGGCATCCGAGATATATTGATCCACAAACGCACAGGCGATGGTCAATTCGATGACCTCGCCTCGGCGCACCCCCATAACCTTGATGTCTTCGCCGATCTCCGGGTGCACGGATTTGATCTCCGAGGCGTTGAGGGTCTTCTCCACCTGCAAGACGACCCGCTCGAGTTCGCTCAATGGCGCATAACCCACACCACAGGAGGTATCATTGGCCAGGGCGATGCCCGTTTTTTCCTGGCGCAGATAGAGGTCCACGAGGTCTGAAGAACCGGGCCTGACCAGGCAGTGCAGCTTGACATGCCGATCGGGGTCGAGGGCATGAAAATGCGCCCGCAGCCAGTTGCTGCAACTCTCTCTCATCAGTTCTTCAACCGGCACCTTGATGCCCTGGTATTCGCAGGTGGCCCGGCCGGCGAGAAAAATCTCCATGGGCGCCAGCACCCTGCCGCCGCCGAAGGCCGGTTGTGAACTGCCCCCCCAGAGCAGGGCCTTGTCGACGTTATGGTGCATGACGAGCCCGAATCGTTCGAGGTAAAACTGGCACAGGGCCCGACTCAGCTCCTCTGCGAGGGCATCACACACCGTGTCGGGGTGACCGATGCCCTTGCGCTCAACTATCTCTACCGGCTGGTCTAAAGATGTGCTGAGCGCGGTGAGTGTGAGTCGTTGCATGGCAGATCCCTGTTATTGTAAATGCCGCAGATAGTCTGTCGGCGGCGCGATCCATCCGGCGAAGATGATAATGATCATGATGACTGAATATACCACCGAAACAAAGGGGGGCAAGATGGGCCTGACAGCGCATCAACAAAGGGATATATTGCTGGGAGGGTGTCAGGATGAGGTTGGTAAATACCCGACTATGGCACGACTGAACCGACAGTGGCCATTTGCGGTTTTCTTGATGCTGATGTGTTATGTGGCGAGAGGGGACGTTATGGCAGCACAAGGGGAATATATTTCGCTCCCACCAGCGACGCTGGTAACAGACGGGCAGCCGCTCGAAAGGCTTTTGCAACAGCGTCGCTCAATACGCACATTCGGCAAGGCACCGCTGAGTCTCGCCGAACTGGGACAATTGCTCTGGGCGGCACAGGGGATATCACATCCTCAAGGCCTGCGCACAGCCCCCTCGGCCGGGGCACTGTACCCACTGGAGCTTTATGTCGTGGCCGGTGAGGTAGAGGGTTTGCCGTCCGCTGTCTATCGCTATCTTCCAGAAAAACATCGGCTGCTGGAAACCGCCACCGGTGATCAGCGCCAGGCACTGGCCGGGGCAGCGCTTGACCAGTCATGGCTAAGTGATGCCGCGGTCGTTGTCGTGTTTACCGCCATTTATGCCCGCACGACCCGCAAGTATGGCGAACGCGGCATACGTTATGTGCATATGGAAGTCGGCCACGCCGCGCAGAACCTGTTTCTGCAGGCCGAGGCACAGGCACTTGTCAGCGTGGTCGTGGGCGCATTCCGGGACGACAGGGTCAGCAAGGTACTGGACCTGCCCGCCGATACACAACCGCTGCTGCTGATGCCTGTCGGCAGGTAGAAAGGATAACGGGGCGCTAAACAGATCGCTAAAAACGGGGCATGCCGTCCTTATTCATGCCCAAGGGGTTAACCATGAGTATGTCCATTACGTCATCCGCCTTTGGCCACAACGGCGCCATACCCCCGCAGTACACCTGTGACGGGGCGGATCTATCACCGCCACTAGCATGGCAGGGTGTTCCGGCACAGGCGAAAAGCCTGCTCCTGATCGTCGATGACCCGGATGCCCCGGATCCCGCGGCGCCAAGGATGACCTGGGTACACTGGCTGTTGTACAACATACCGGTGTCGGCCACCGGTCTGGATGCAGCGCTGCCTGCATCCGACTTACCTGGCGGCACCTTGCAAGGCACAAATGACTGGCGGAGAACGGGTTACGGCGGGCCCTGCCCGCCCGTTGGCCGGCACCGTTATTTTTTCAAACTCTATGCACTGGACAGCCTTTTGCCCGACTTACAGCAACCCGACAAGGCACAGCTGGAGGCTGCCATGCAGGGGCATGTGCTGGCACAGGCCGAGTTGGTTGGTACCTACCAACGCTGACCGGCAAGGGCCATGCACTTTTTTTTTGCGCTGCATGGTGCATAATTTAACTAGTTGGTAATTTGTAATTAGCATAAATCAAGGGAGTACGTGCCATGCCGACCGAAAATGACCCGATTGTTGATAACTGGTATTCCCACCTCGACAAGGGCCAGTTGTTCACGGTTGTCGAGGTGGGTGACGATAGCGTCGATATCCAGTATTTTGATGGTGACCTCGAGGAGATGAGCCTGACTGACTGGTACGGCATGAATATTGAGTTAAGTGCAGAGCCGGAGAACTGGTCAGGTGCCATGGATATAGCCGAGAAGGATGATCTCGGCACAGAGGTAACAGACACCAGGGCCGCTGACTGGTCTGAGCCACTGCAGGAACACAGGCCAGCCGGACAGGAAGGTGCCCCGGGGACTGTCGCGGACGAATGGACGGAAGAGGAAAAGTAACCGCCCATCAGGAGTAGAGGACGGCTACGTCCCTGCACGCTTGTTCTTTTTACCGGTAAACGTCTTGCATAATCCGCAGGGGGAGCTTGAGGCCGTATTCAGACTTGAGGCGCTGTAACGCTTCTTCGGCAGTCGCGGGTTGCGGCTCCATTTTCCGGATAAAGCCGCGCACATCTTCAATGATGGCCCAGGGGTAAGTCAGCCAACGCCAGCTTATTATTTTCTGCGCGTAAAAATCCGGTACAACCTGCGAGATATGTTTGTGATGCAGGACAGCAATTTTTATCTCTGCAGGATGCAGAGCATTAATATGCTCAAGGGCTAGTTGCAGGGTATTGCCCGTATCACCCACATCATCGACCAGCAGGACGCGTAAGCCTCGAATATCAGTATTCAGGGGCATAGACAGGCGCGCGGCCTCGCCCTTTTCGGCGCCACTCGTATAATGGCTGATTCGCATACTGGTCAGGTTATAGATGTCCAGGTGATCGCATAACAGCCTTGCCGGCACATAACCGCCACGGGCTATAGCGACGACAATGTCCGGTCGATAGCCGCTGGCATGGATCCGGTTTGCCAGGGTGTGTACAAGGTTTGAGATTTTTCCCCAACTTACAAATTCCACCTTGAATGCTGCTTGCATCGACTTCGTTCCTTTTTTCAAGACAGGCTTATTCGCCAGGCATCCTCGTCGATTTTCTCTGAGGCAAACTCGGCTTGCATAAATTTTTTGACAACGGCCATATTGGTAATGACATGCGAACTGGGCTGCAGGGTGACAAACATGCCCTCGCCCGCCAGTGCTAAAGGTAACAACAATTGATCCGCGAGGTACCTGCCAACGGGGACGCCCGCTTGCAGGTAACGTCGCACCTCTCTCACCACACTCTCGGCAACACGTTCCGCAGGTAATCGGCGCTGCCCAAACGCGGTAAAACATTCGGTCACAAAGGCACTCTCGACGATGATCGATACGGCATTCCCGGGTCCGTTGGCCGTATTGTCGACGCGAAAGTTTAGTTTGCTCTCCGGGAACGAAAGGGCATCGCGTATCACGGCCAGTTCCCTGTTGGCGATATGCTCCGGCAGGTGCGCCAACAGGACCTCTGCGCGCTGCTGCACAATATCCCCACGTTCTGGCAGCTCAAGTGCCTGCAGATGTGCCACCGGCTTTATATGCACACGTACCCGGCCCCCGCCCTCCGGGGCGAAACCGGGGCGTTCCAGTGTTGCCGTGACGGCAGGACCCATCCGGTTAAGCAGAGGTAAAAAAGCATGCTTCAGGAAATCGAACGGTGGCGCCAGGGGGTTATGGGTACCTCCCTCCAGCAGCAAGTTCGATTCCCTGTCTGCCAGTATGAGTGCGGGCAGAACGGTTTGCAGTACCAGTGAGGTACTGCCCGCCGTGCCGATTGCAAAGTGATAATCCCCCGCTATCACCTTGCGTGGTTTGAACAGGAGTTCCTGCGAACCTTTATACGCCCCCTCGACATGCGCCTGTGAAACACTCGCCGCGGCACTCACCGCGGCCAGGTGTTGCGCCTGCAGACCGGGCCGTTCTCTTCTGGCGCGAATACGGGTAATACGGAAAGGCCTGTCCAGACACATGGCCAGCGCCAGTGACGAGCGCACTATCTGGCCGCCACCCTCGCCGACGTCACCATCAATGTTCAGCACTGCTCCCTGTCCATGGGTGTTGTTGGAAAATAACTATTCACAGTCTCTAGCGCTCCCGATGCCAGATGCACTCGTCATTTTTATACACGGCCTTGATGCGGTGAAACGGCACACTATGTTCAACCGCATCGTCGTCAAAGTAATAAAAGAAAAAATGTTCACCCGGCACAAAGGATATCTTTCGAAACGGCAGACGAATCATCTCTTGCTCAACCCGATCGAGAAAGGCAACCTCAAACTCGCCTTCCCCGAACTCGGGGTCCCAATGTATCCGGTTGAGTAATTCATTGATCGTTTGCATACCCGGTCAATATAGTCAGTATTATTCTGGATTTCATTGATTATATATTTAACATCGTCGTATCGGATGTTTTGTGCCGGCATATTAGTCCGCACTGCATGCCGCACATATGGCTCAGAAACTGGGGGATTGAAAATTCATCCCCCTGCCTGCCCTTTTCTCGTTATGATATTGCTATGTGTGCAGGAAGCAAAAATGACCGAGGGGTACGTCTTGCCGACCTTAACTGGTTGCAGGTCACTAAAATCATGCAGTCCGGTGCCACAGCAGTCCTGCCGATTGGGGCTAGCGCCAAGCAACACGGCCCGCACCTACCGATGCAAACCGATTATCTGCAGGCAGAATGGCTGGTCGATCGGCTTATCCAAAAGTTGAATATCCTGGTCTGGCCGACACTGGCTTACGGCTACTACCCCGCCTTTGCCGACTACCCGGGGAGCTGCAGTCTCGAGCGTGAGACCTTTATCCAGAGCGTCATATCTATCCTGCACACTATGCAACGTGCCGGTGCGCAACACTGTGCCCTCATCAATACCGGTATTAGCACCATCGAACCATTAGAACAGGCAATTGCTCAATGCGCCATGCAAAATCCCTGCAAGTTGATCAATGTCTATCATGGCGAGCGCTACCGGGCCGCGGTGGAGCAATATATTGACAACCAGCAAGGCGGCCATGCCAACGAAGAAGAAACCTCTATCATGCTCGCCATGCATCCGGAGTCTGTACACATGGAGCTCGCCTCGCCCGGCCTGCTGACGGGGGGGGTCCCCGGCCCGCTGAACCGTAACGACCCGACACAAGCCAATTATGCGCCCAACGGCGTCTATGGTGACCCGCGTAAGGCCAGCGCGACTAAGGGCCATGCCCTGGTGGAGACCATGTTTGAGGATATTTATACCGAACTTTGTTACCTGCTGGGGTAGCCGGGGATCATTCTTTGGCAACCCCTGCGCCATTAATCTTCTATAGTCTATAAAGACCATTATTTTCTGCGCTGCTTCTTTTCGCCAGGGAGATAGTCATGCCAGCACCGGTTTGTGTCTACAGTGGAGAACAACTGGTCAGCTATAACTTTGGACCCATACACCCGTTTGGCCCGCAACGGCATGCCGCCTTTGTCAGGGAATTTGAACGCCAGGGGCTCAAGCAACGGGTGTGTATCTGCACACCGGTCATGGCCGAACGCGCCGCCATCGAGGCCTTTCATACCGAGGACTATATCGATAAGGTCATCATGCTTTCCGAGTCCGGTACGGGTCTGCTCGATGCTGGCGATACCCCGGCGTTCAGGGGCATGTACGAGGCCTCACGTTTTGTCGTCGGCAGCGTCCTTGATGGCATCGACCGAATCCTGGGCGGCCAGTGCGCACAGGTGTTTGTGCCGATCGCCGGTCTGCATCATGCGCGGCGTGATTCGGCCGCCGGCTTTTGCGTATTCAATGATTGTGGCATTGCCATTGAGACACTGCGTCGCAAACACCATATCCGCAAGATCGCCTATATCGATATCGATGCCCATCATGGCGATGGCGTGTTCTACGCCTTTGAAGACGATCCAGACCTCTGCGTTGTCGACTTTCATCAGGATGGTCGCACGCTGTACCCCGGCACCGGTGCACTCGGTGAAACCGGCACGGGCGATGCCGCTGGTACAAAAATGAATGTACCCATGCCAGCGGGAGCGAATGATGCACTGTTAATGGAGTTATGGCCCGCTGCTGAAGCCTTTATAGAAAAGGCCCAGCCAGAGTTTATTATCCTGCAGGCCGGCGCCGACAGTCTCCGCGGCGACCCGATCACGCAGATGCAATACAGTGAGGCCGCGCACGACCATGTCACCAAACGCCTGAAGGCACTCGCTAACAGGCTTTGCCAGGGTCGCCTGCTCGCACTGGGCGGCGGCGGTTATGACCTTCACAACCTGGCCAGGGCCTGGACTGCGGTTGTGGTGGCATTAGTGACTTGATAGGGAATAAAAGATCCTGGCTAAGATGCGCCACGCCCCCACACGGTGCAGACAGATGTTTCCCCTTCCCTTATCTGCATCATTCTGGAACACCCGACGTCAAACCCCGCCACGGGCTCAACACTATAAGGCGATAACCACATGCCTACCCTCACTTTTTTTATTGGCAAAGCAACATGGCATAGATATTGCGAAACAGTCACGTACCGATTGTGAATGGATATCAAAGACAAATACCATGCTGTTTACTCCCGCCATAAAAATACTCGCCAACCTTGGGCCACGCCGCACCACCTGGTTGCTGTCGGCTATTTATATATTGTTGTGGCTTTCCCTGCTGCTCGGTCTGGCCGTTACGACAAGCCTGTTGCTCAGTCTGCTCGCGGCGTATTTCTCCCTCGCCTTTATCCTGGCGACACAAATGGATGCCCAGACCCTGCAGAGATTCCTCGCCGACAGCAGTTCCATCGACCACGCAAAGATGATCGAACACTTCACCGGCCCACTGGCCAGTCTTGATAACACACTCTTGACCGTTGCCAGCCGCGAGCGCCGCAGCTTTGAGCATTATTACAACACCCTTTCCGAAATCAGCCATTCTGCAAATGAATTAAATGGCACCTCGGAACAACTGGCGAGTAATATCCAGCAACAATCACAGGCCACCAGCACCATTGCCTCAGCCGTTACCGAGATCAGTTACAGTATTGGTGAAATCTCCAAGCGCATCCACAGCGCTTACGAATCGGCTAATGAAAGCTCCCGGCGCGGCGAGCAAGGCACACAAACCATGCAGGCCGTACGCGCGAATATGGAAGCCGTGTCCCATTTTATTCAGGAAACCTATCAGCTGCTTGCTGATCTGGAGATACGCACCCGTAATGTCTCATCTATTTCTACCATCATTCGTGAAATTGCCGAACAAACCAATCTACTTGCCCTCAATGCCGCCATTGAGGCGGCACGAGCAGGCGAGCATGGTCGTGGCTTTGCCGTTGTTGCAGATGAAGTCCGTGCGTTGGCCAACCGCAGTCATGGCTCCGCCAGTGAGATCAATAACAATATTGATGAAGTACAAAAACAGGTGCTCGCCGTCAAAAGCAGCATGGATGCGGTTGTCAGCCGCACAGAACAAACTATCGATAAAACACTGGAAGCAGAAGAGGTCCTGCATGCCATCGCAGGCAATACACAATCGGTTTCCGACATGGTCAATGCCATCGCCGCCGTTGCCCATCAGCAAAATGAGGCCGTGCGGGAAATCTCCGCCAACATTGAGGCCGTTGCCCAGGTCGCTGACAAAAACAGTCACATGGCAAAGCAATCTTCCAGGATCGCCGGACACCTCTATCAGCTTTGCCAGTCGGAGGCTGAATTATGATGACCGATAATGCACTACCCCTGCTAACCATCAGCCTCTCGTTTCTGCTGGCGTTTATATTTGTCATCGCCAGCGACAGGGGGCGAAAAAAACAGCTGCGCAAGCGCCAACAAACCGGCCTGCAATGGCTAACGGGCCTACGCGAGCTGCTCGCATACATACAACAGCATCGCGGCATGACGACAGGCTACCTGAACGGGGCTGACGGCCTGCTCAAGGATATCGCTCCCCTGCAAAAACGGGTCATTCGACAACTACAGGATATTTCCGGCATCGGCACCTGGATTGAAACCCAGCCCCGCTGGGAAGATATCAGCCAACACTGGTCGGGCCTTGCCAAAGACTTTAAAAACCACAGCGTTGATACGAATCTGCATCAACACAACACGCTGATACAGTCCATTCTTTATCTGATCGACGACATGGCGCAACGGCATGACTTATTATTGTTAAAAGATGAACAGGACAAGCCATTACACCTGCTATGGCGAGAACTGCTTACCGCCAGTGAATACATTGGCCAGGCCCGTGCGATTGGCACGGGTGTCTCCGCCGCCGGGCATTGTGACAGCATTGCAACAATCAGGCTGAAATACCTGTATCAAAAGATTGAGGCCAAGACACAACGGGTCTGGGCAGATATTTCGCCCAATGCTAAACAGCAGGCCCGGGTCGAGGACTTTATGCGCTGCCTTGATGAACAGATCCTGCGTGAGCGCCCATCCATTGCCCCTGAGGCCTTTTTCAGTATCGCCACCGCGGCACTCGATAGCCTGCTCGAACAATATGATACCTACGTCCTGGTTCACCGGTAAGCCCTGGGGCAGGGCAGTGTCAGCCCCTTATCGGCGTCGATCAGCCTCACTGCGCTGACCTGGCAGCGACTGATTGGTATTTTGTCATACCGCCCTAAGCCCAAATTTTAGTTTGCTCCGAATATCGCACTTGACTTGACCGACCGGTCTACTATAATGCGGTTATGAGTCCAGAACCTGACACACAACAGCGAATTCTCGATGCCGCCCGTGACCTGATCTTCACACGCAGTTATGCCGATGTTGGAGTCGCGGCCATCTGTGATGAGGCCGGCGTAAAAAAGGGTAGCTTTTATCACTTTTTCCCCAGCAAGCAGGCCCTTTCACTTGCCGTTATCGATGAGTATTCTGCCGATTTTAAAGATAATATTATCAACATGGCATTCGATACAGGCCTTTCGCCGATGGCTCGCATAGGCCGTCTCTGTGAGCTCCTGTACGAGTTTCAGAAACAGATGTTTGATGCCAGTGGGCACTTGCCGGGCTGTGCGTTTGGGAACCTGGCCGTTGAGTTATCCACCCAGAATGAGCCCATTCGGCAAAAGGTGGCCTCCGTGTTTACGCGCACCGAACAGGTCCTCGCCGATACCCTGCAAGAGGCCATCAAACAGGGCGAAATCGGTCCGATTAATGTCACTGCCACGGCACAGGCGATGCTCGCCTACATTGAGGGCATCCTCTTGCTTGCCAAGACGCGTAATGACCCTGCCGTGATCAAAGAACTCGCCCAGGCCATTACAAACATCCAGATACCGTTACAAAAGACATAAACGCAACCCGGATGCGTCGAATAGACTTTTCTTCGCGTCTTTACCGACCGGTCTACTACTGGTCATATTATTGTAAAAGGAGAACGACAATGAGCACTCTGAGCCAAGAAGTCATGAACGAAAAACCCCTGCTTATCCCTGCCGCCCCGGCGGGCGAGGAACAGCGTGTCAGCACGATCCTGGATATGGCCAAGGAGCACCTCGGTTTCATACCCGACGGCCTGCGCCTGTACAGTATCAGCCCGCCACTGCTGGAAACCTTTTTTACCAATGTCGGCTATTTCCGCAGCGGCACCCGCTTGTCACCCGTGTTAACGACAATGATTCGTTACCTCGTATCTTCTGAGGCAAAGTGCCAGTTCTGTATTGATATGAACGAGGGCTTTCTTGATCATATGGGTGTTGACCTGGATCGCGCGCGCCAGGCAAGAGACAATCCTGCCGTAGCACCTGTCGAGGATAAGGAGCGGGTATTACTCGATATTGCCCTGCGTTCGGTCAGTGACCCGCAGAGTGTCAATCATGCCGACATGGATGCCGCCCATGCGCAGGGCTGGGGTGATCGTGAGATATTTGATGCCGTTGCCCAGGCAACCAATAATCGTGCGTTCAATAACCTGTTACGCACTTTCAACGTCGAGCAACAAGGTGTATTTGCCTGAGTCAGGCGTAACCGCACGATGCAAAAAAGGAGTAAAGCATGAAGGTCAGTGAAGCTGTACGTTCACGTCGCGCTTATAAGTGGTATGACCCAAGTCACAGCATGCCTGAGGAGACTTTCAGGAAGTTGATGGAGCATGCAATTTTGTCACCGACGGCATTTAATATCCAGAACTGGCGGTTTGTACGCATTACCGATCCCGGGAAGCGCAAAGCCATTCGTAAGGCGGCCTGGGACCAGGCACAGATAACGGATGCCTCTGAGTTACTGGTATTGTGTTTTGACCGCAAGGCCTGGGAGCATGACCCACAGCGTTACTGGGTCAATGCCCCGCAGGAGGTACAGGATTTCCTGCTGCCGGCTCTCGGTGACTACTACCGTGACAAACCACAAATAGAACGTGATGAAGGTATGCGTTCTTGCGGGATTGTGGCACAGACCATCATGTTAATGGCAAAAGAACTTGGCTATGACACCTGCCCGATGGATGGGTTTGATTATGCTGAGGTTGGTAAGATCATACGCCTGCCGACAGAACATGAAATTGCCTTCATGATTGCTATCGGCAAACCTGTCAAGGAGGTCTGGCCAAAACCCGGACAGTTACCGCTTGACGAGGTGATGATCGTAAACAACTTCTGAACAGCCATTCCCGCAGCCAAGGACGGCATTTTTTATTCTTGTAATAAAGCTGGGTGGTACTTTAATAATAATCTCCCCGGAAACATTCCGGCGACCCGTTAAGCGTTGCGTGATTTACGCTACGCCGCCGATAAATACCTATTGTGTGCCTTGCCCAAGCAGCGCTCCATCCACCTTTTTGCCATAAAAGCACTGGTGTTTGTGATAAGTACTGGCCGTTTCTGTCATGTTGCCGTTGAAGCGCGGGTCCTTGGGCCGCTCATGGGCATTCATAAAGGCCGCTACATCCCATGCCTCCTGATCCGTCAAACTGTTGGGCTTACCCAACGGCATATTTGCCTTGATGAAACCGGCCGCTGTATTAACACGGTGCATTCCTGCCCCCCAGTTGAATGACCCCTTGCCCCACAAGGGCGGAAAGATATAGACCCCGGCGGTCTTGGTGCCCTGTCCCTTGTCACCATGACAGATGACACAGTTGGCCTCAAATATCTTCTTGCCTCGGCCCACACTGGGTTCTTTGGCGGCCTTGGACAGCTTTGGGTAACCTCGTCCGGGTAAGGCCTTACCCACCGGGGCACCGGTGGCCAGCCAGTAATGATACGTCACCAGGGCAGTCAGTTCCTTACTGCCAGACGGTGGCGGTGTGCCATTCATGCTATAGGTAAAACAACCCTGAATACGCTCCTCGATGGTATTCACATGATCATTCTTCTTGCGGTAGGCCGGGTACATCGTATAAGCGGCCCATAGCGGTGCAGAATCCGCCTTGCGGCCACTATCCAGGTGACAGTTGACACAATTCATATCGTTACCCACATATTTATTCCGCAACTTCTGGGTATTCACAAACAGCGATTTACCGTAACGGACTGCCTCACCGAACTGGTTGTCAGGGATATCCGCCTCACTGAGTGGCGTAAAACCTATCGGCCCTTTGGGGGCAGCGGGCAGTTCTACCTGGTAATCCTTTTCTAGCGCAAACACGCTGCTCGCCCCAAGTAACATTGCCAGCAACCCTGCCAGAGATAGCCCTTTCCACGTTATGTACGTCATCATTATCGGCTCCTTGTGCCTTTATTGTCTGCTGGCGGGCAGGCTGGCCAGATAGGCACTGACGGCCATGGTTTCCGCCTCGCTCAAGCGCTCGGCCACCCCCTGCATCAACTGGTTGGGGTCATTCTTGCGTTGGCCGGACTTCCATGCCTGAATTTGCTGCGAGATATAACTCGTCGGCTGCCCCGCCAGGGCCGGAAAATGTTCACCAACCCCATAGGCCTGCGGACCATGACAGGCAAAGCAGGCGGGGATATTCTTGTCCCAATTGCCATTTTTCGCCAAGTGCTCTCCCTTTTTCAGCAGGGCCTTATCCGCTGGTGATGGAGAACTACCGCCAGGGATGGGTAGTCTTGCAAAGTAGCTTGCAACTGCGGTCATTTCGTTTTTCGACAAGGCCTTGGCCACCGGCGCCATGATCGGGTTTTGCCGAGCACCACTGGTGAAGGACTCCATCTGTTTGAGTAAATAGTTTTCATTTAAGCCCGCCAGGCGAGGAAAACCTGCCTGAGCCTGGCCACCGCCATCCACACCGTGACAGGCGATGCATGCGGTGGCGCCTTTGCCATTGCCCTGCATCGCGATTTTTTTCCCGAGTTCATCTGCTGCCACCGGGTTAGCAAACAGGCCCAATCCGGTGAAAAGAAAAATCATCATTTGCCTATTCATCCACATGGGTTTTCTCCTTGCTGAACACACCGATCCCTTACCTTCCACATAAGCAACCCCTTTCATGTGTAGTCATATTTTAAAACATTGCCTCATCATAAACCTGTTTCTTAAGTACTTATAGGGGCTTGATGACATGGCATTAATCTCAGGAAAAGCGGGGATACAGGCACTACCTGCCAATCTATTATAAGCCAGTCTGGTTACCTGCCACTCACCAAGCACCCCTGTGGCCCGAAAACCCTATGCCATTTAAAAATCCCCTTAACGGGAATAAATCTTCTCCCTGGTTCGACATATATCAACAAGCTTCTGAGCCAGTTTATTGGAAGCATCAATAACCATGAACAGGAGGCAACCCATGGACAGACGTTCGTTTATTCGTATTGGTATGGCAGGTGCGGCAACAGGCATTATTGCACCGGAAATCGTCCTGGCCGGTTCGCAGGGAAAGAATATAAGCAGTAGTGATATGGCGGGGGGGTTGTTCTACACCAAGGAATCACCGGGGCGTTGGGCCAAAAAGGCCGGCTCGCACTCACCTATTCTTGAAAAGACCGATGCTGGAGTACGCATTGTAACCGGTCACCCCATGAAATCAAACGATCACTGGATTATTAAGCACGTGCTGCTGGATAGTGATTTTAAATTTATTGCTGAAAACATCTTTGACCCAAACAAGGACAAGGCGGCTATCTCCAACTTCGCCCTGTCTGGTCAGACCAGCGTGGTGTATGGCTTAAGTGTGTGTAACCTGCACGACACCTGGCTGACTGTGCTTGAGGTCTGACCACGACTAATGGGGGACCTCTGTGTTCCCCATTGTTTTTCATTTCAAGCATCAAAGGGGGCCATTATGCGCCTGAAAACTACTATAACGCACCTGATGCCGGCCTTGTGGCTGACCTTCCCCGTCTCTGGATTTACTGCCGGGGATATGACTGCGAAACAGGCCATTGAGGTCGTCGTCAACCTGGGCAACAAGGATAATCAATTGCGCTTTTATCCGTCCAGCCTGCAGTTCGAAACCGGCAAACTATACAAACTCGTCATTAAGAACCCCAGTAATCAAAAACATTATTTCACTGCTGAGGACATGTCCCGGGCTGTATTTACACGAAAGGTGCAGGTCGTCAGTCAGGCAAACGAGACCATTGCTGAGGTCAAGGGGCATATCAGTGAAATAGAAGTTTACCCGGGTGGTACGGCAGAATGGTGGTTCGTGCCTGTTAAGACACTTAAATCCTCCAGGCTTCATTGTACGATAAAAGGTCACGCAGAAGCCGGCATGCAAGGGAATATCAGCATCAAATGATCGGCGGGATTTACATGCGATTTATAATTCTATCCCTGTTGCTGCTCGTAATTTCCGACATAGCAGTTGCTGGTGGTGACCCGGTGGCGGGCAAAGACAAGGTCATTCTCTGTATAGGCTGTCACGGCATCGATGGCAACAGCAGCAGCTCTCTTTTTCCGAAACTGGCCGGACAGGTTGAGTCTTATCTCGCCAAACAGATTAATGATTTCAAAACGGGTGCCCGCAACGAAGAACACATGACTTCAATGGTTGAGACGATCGACGTATCTGACATCCCCGATATTGCGGCCTACTTCTCCAGCCAAAAACGTAAGCGTGTCGGTGTCGTAAATAACGGCACATATCCTGGCAAGCGGCTTTACCATACGGGCATAAAGAACAGGGGTGTTGCCGCCTGTGCCAGCTGTCATGGCATAACAGCGTTGGGAAATCCGACCGTGAAGTACCCGGCGCTGGCTGGGCAGCATAGAGAATATATAAACAAGGCGTTAAAAGATTTTCGCAGTGGTGAGCGTAGTAATGACCCGCAAAGCTTAATGCGCAATATTGCTGCCAAACTCAGTGATAGGGGAATAGAGATGCTCTCCCATTACATTGAGACCCTGCATTAGTTTCACAGCGTTTTCACTATTATTCAGAATAATTCAACCAGCCGGTGATGATGTATTTATCCTGGGTCATAGAGGCAATGCCGTGGTGGGTATGCGTGAAATCCGTGGGCCATATCAGGGTACGTCCCTTACGTGCCTCCTTGGTCAGATTCTGGTAGGTAAAATGCGTGCCGCCCCCCTCTGTTACATCATTCAGGTATGTCATCCAGACCAGCATACGGGTAGTCGTTTGAAAATTCGCCCGTTCATAATGTGGCAAAAAGTATCCTCCTCCCGGCATGTAGTGTTGAATAATCGGCGATTCCACCAGTGAAAACTGCCCGGAGTTATTGAGTGAAGGGTAACTCGAAAAGTACTTATCTACACATTCTTTGAGGGCATTATAGTAGTCGGGAATCTTAAATTTTATTTGCATATCATCCGGGACCATGATCAGGCCTAAATCCCATGAGTCTTTCAACTCAGGATTGACGCCATAGCCATGCTCCCCACCGACCTGACCGCGCCTGACAAGACCATTTATTTTTGACTTCTTAAACAGACTGACCAAACTGTCGCATATTTCAGTGTCTATATTGAATTCACCAATAAATTGATCAACACAGGTCTCGGCCCAGATATCAGCTTGCCTTGTCTCCATTTCTATATAACCTCCATTATCACAAAGTAGTAGACGCTGGTTGTGCAACATAATTCCCTAAAAATAACAAATAAGGTCATCACGAACGGGTTTGGGGTGGGAATATTATTTACTATCAGGAATAAGGCGGCCAAGGCCTATTCGGTTCGCCCAGAGAATCCCTGCCGCAGCCTCCATGATGTGCAGGCTGTGTCTGTAAACTAAAAGGGGTTCTGGGCAGTAGTGGGAGAAATTCTGCGATAAGGCCCGAGGCTTTATGTGTATTCCGATCTATTCATTCAGCCATAAAATTCTTTTATTTCAGTAATTCTGCCAATTCCGGTTTGCATGAGCCGCAATTGGTACCTGCTCGTAATTGTTCACCAATCTCCTCAACACTTCGCAGACCTTTTTCGTCGATGGTCTTGCGGAGTGTTTTTTCGCCGACGTTAAAACAGGCACAGACGATTCGACCGGTATCCGCTTGCTCATGCGGCGCCTCTCCCCTTAGCAGGTTGGCACGTTCTTCAGAGCTAATAGTGTCTTTCTGAAACAGGCTGATCAACCAGTCACGGGGGGGGAGGACATGACTGCTGAAGATGAAAATACAGCTATCGAGTCGGTCATTGATAATTCGCGCTGCGCGATAATGATTTTTTGCCTTATCGTAGAATTCCACCCAGCTTTCATCCTCGCCGGGCTGGTTAAGCAGGGCATGGGCGTGCTCAGACCAGTCTTCCGGCAGGTCTTCGCCAGCGAGCTCGTAGCGCCAGAAACCCTTACCCCGTGAACGTGCCCAGTACTTGGCATACTTCAAGGCCGGTTTACGCCGTGCAATAATAAAACCGTACCAACGGGCCTTGCAGGGTTTTATCCTGACGACACTGTGCTTGAACTCCGGTTGGCCGGAGATAGGATCGAGCACGGCCCTGATAAGACTGCCAACAGCCGCCTGGCTGCTGAATTGCTGGTTCCAGTGTATGGGTACAAACAGGCTGCCACGTTGTTGTTTATCACTGAGCCGCGCTCGCACATAGATCGATGTCGCCAGTGGGCTGACCAGTTCGACCAATTCGGCGTCATCAATGGCGTGACTGCGGGCGTCATCAGGGTGGATCTCAACGTAAGATTCTATCGTGTGCGCCGATAATCGTGGCGACATCCCGGTACGTGTCATGGTGTGCCAGTGATCACGTACCCGCCCGGTATTGAGGACAAAGGGATATTCATCAGTCGGCACAGTCGCCGGTGGCCGTGGCTCTACTGCGATAAAACATGCCTTCTTATCCGCGGTATTGAAACGCCCATCCGTATACAGCCGTGCCCTACCCTGCGGGTCCTGCTTTGTAATCGGCCACTGTATTGGTGCAAGCGCATCGTATTGCTGATTGGTGATATCGGCGAGGCCACTGATATCAAACAAACGCGAATGATCGTTCTCGAAACCGGAGAGACGTGCATGTTCGCGGAAAATATCCGCAGACCGGGTATAAGGGAACGCCTCGGCAAATCCCATTCTTTTGGCTACCTCGGTAATAATCCACCAGTCGGGTTTTGCCATCCCCGGTGCCTGCAGGAACGATCGTTGCCGGGAGATGCAGCGTTCTGAATTCGTTACCGTACCGTCCCTTTCGCCCCAGGTCGTGGCGGGCAGGCGGATATGGGCCAGTTGGGCGGTGTCTGTTTTGCGCACGCAGTCGGAAACCACCACCAACTCGCATTTCTCCAGCGCTGCCTTTACCTTGTCGGCTTCCGGTAAACTCACCACCGGGTTGGTGGCGATAATCCATACCGCCTTTACCTTACCGACATGAATCGCGTTAAACAAGTCTATGGCCTTGTGACCTTCCTTGTCAGCGATTTGCGGTGACTGCCAGAATCGTTTTACCCGCTCACGGTCGCCTTCATTCGTAAGCTCCATGTGTGCCGCAAGCTGGTTTGCCAGGCCACCGACTTCTCGCCCGCCCATGGCATTCGGTTGCCCGGTCAGAGAGAAGGGTCCCATCCCCGGGCGGCCGATACGACCGGTAAACAGGTGACAATTGATAATACTATTGACCTTATCGACGCCACTACTGGACTGGTTAATACCTTGTGAAAATACAGTTACGCTACGCTCGGTACGCGCAAATAAACGGTAAAACTTTTTCACCTCATCCACCGCAAGGTCACACTTTTCTGCTACCACTTCAATAGAAGGTGCAGTGTCCTTCGCCATCTTCATGGCGGCTTCCAGCCCATTGGTGAAATGACTCGTGAACAGGGCATTGTGCTCGCCCGCTGAATCCAGCCAGGCCAACAGGCCATTAAACAGTATACTGTCCGTACCCGGCCGAAGGGCCAGGTGCAGATCGGCAATACTCGAGGTTTGTGTTTGCCGCGGGTCAATATTCACCACCAGTAGATCCGGATTGTCCTTTTTCGCCCGTACAATGCGCTGGTATATCACCGGATGACACCAGGCAGTATTACTGCCCGTCAATACGATTAACTTGGCACGCTCCAGATCGTCGTAGCAACCCGGCACAACATCTTCACCAAAGGCACGTTTATTGGCGGCGACGACGGATGACATACACAGGCGTGAGTTGGTATCGATATTGGCAGAGCCAATAAAGCCCTTCATTAACTTATTGGCGACGTAATAGTCTTCCGTCAATAACTGGCCAGAAACATAAAATGCCACCGCATCGGGACCATGTTCAGCAATGATCTCCTGGAAACGCCCCGCCACTGTCGACAGCGCCTGCTCCCAGCTGACTTGCTCATCGAGTATTTCCGGATATAAAAGCCGCTCATCCAGGTAAACCGTTTCGCTCAGGGCCGTGCCCTTGGAACAAAGTCGCCCGAAGTTGGCCGGATGTGTCTCGTCACCCTTGACCGTTACGATACCCCGGTCATTCATTTGTGCGAGCACACCACAACCTACACCGCAGTAGGGGCAGGTTGTTCTGGTCAGAGGTCCTTGCTGGTTCGCTTTATTATCGGACATAAAATTTTATGCCTACACGCATAAATAATAATAGTTACTAATATACTAATATTCCACAGTGACGCAAGGCCCATCCCCACTACCCCCGGACCAGCCATGTTCTGTAACCCTTTATTATAACCATGTACTATATATGGCTATATAAATAGCCTGCGCCCGTTAAGTGCCCATATCCACTCGGATGCATGGAACAAAAAAGGATTTTCTCCCGATGGGTATTTTTTAGCCGTCAATAACCAGACAGACCGCGGCAATACGGCCCATTATTCGCATTCAAGGGGGTCATGCGAGCATAATCAGCAGCCTATACCCAGGGGGAAATAGCCCGTGCTCTATTCACTTGCCGCCGATGTCCTGCTTGTTGTGCATTTTTTATTTATCGGTTTCGTCGTGCTCGGCGGTCTGCTGCTACTGAAGTGGCGCCGGCTGATTTTCCTGCACCTGCCGGCGGCAACATGGGGGGCACTGATCGAGTTCCGTGGCTGGCGCTGCCCGCTCACCCCCTGGGAGATACAATTTCGTCGTGCCGCTGGCGAGGCCGGCTATGACACGGGCTTTCTCGAACACTACCTGATGCCCCTGATCTACCCAGCCAACCTCAACTATGACATGCAGATCGTACTCGGCAGTTTCGTCATCATCATCAACCTGCTTATCTATGGCTGGCTGGGGCTGCGAGGCAGACAGGATAAAGGGGTAAAAAAGGCCCGGTGACAAACCGCCATGCTGGGATTTATCACCGGGCCCTACACCGCCTATTCAGGCACTGGCGGGTTCAGGTACATTCACCCCACCAATATTGCCGCCTTCTTGTCTACCCTTTTCATCAATTTCATTTTGGACGTCTTCGGTATTTCTATGCACGAGGCTGCTTGTCGATGCGCCGGTATTCCTTGCGCCAACCTTAATCATATAGATGAGACCGAACAACAGTACTACCCACCACAAAGCAAGCACGGCTTTCTGCCCGGCAATACTATTTGGAAATATATAGTCATACCATTTATAGGTTTCGATCATCAGCGATGCAGACAGGAACTCTTTGTGTGCCGCATAGTTTAATGTGAAGGGTAAGTAACCCACTGCAAAGCCCATAAAACCAACTAGTGTGTTGAGATAGCCCATGCCAATTCGCATATAAGAACGAATTTCACAACCGATGAGCATCACCGCGCCAAGGCCCAGCAAAACGCCGCCAATCAGGTTTCCTGCGGTGGTCTGGAATTTCAGTGCGCCGGAAAACCCCGGGGCAACATCGAACAAAATCCAGGCAAACACAACAAAGCCGAGCATGACCACCCAGTGCGCCATCAACCCAATCATGGGTAAGTAGCTACGCATCAGCGTGCGGGTAATGCGAGGCACGCCCATTTTGGCATAGAAGCTGTCGTGTTTTTTCATCATGCCGCCGGCCTCCCATGAGACCAACGCACACTCTGTGCCCATACCACTCTTGGCCAAACCAATGCCACCGATGATGCCGGCAATCAGGGTCAAAATAACAAAATACCAGCCCTTGTCAGCCACCGATTTACCAAATGCCGCCAGTTCACCATTTTTTAAATGTTGCAGACTTTCGGGGTTATAGATACCTCCATACACCGCGATGCCGACAAAGAGCACGGCGAATATAAACCCGACCCAATAAAGCGGGTTACTTGTACCGGATTTCCCCTGTGGGCAAGTGGCCGCCTCCCCAGCATCATTTCCACATACATAGGAACGGGTCTCCTGATGCTTGAAATAGGAGGCCATGCCCGCCCGCCCAAGAACATAAAAGCCCACCGCGCCGCCAATTGCCATGAAAAATACCGTCACAAACGAATGAATATTCATTAATGGGATACCGCCCATTAAGTGGTTCAGGGTGCAACCACCAGCGAGTCGCGTGCCATAACTGAAAAGCATACCGCCGATAAAGGAGATCAGGAGCACCTTGGGCGGATAATACACCCAGGCCCGACTTTCCTTTTCCATTCGTGTGACTAACCAGCCACCGAGGATCATGCCGACAATTGGCCAGCCTATGCCCGGAATAAATGCACCACCGGCTGCCGCCACACCATCAATGGCCTTTCCATAAAGCTGAAAATCAGGTAGGTCAAAGATACGATAGAATGTGACCTCCATGCTGCGAAACATCTTTCCAAGGTCGGTAGTCACCGTAATGGGTGTCAACGTGGCAGTCTTCCCCGCCTGTGCCTTTTCGACCCATAAACCGATCATATAGATGACTTGCGCGACACCGAACGTGATGCCAGCCCAGAAGAATGACCATTGGACCCTGCTGTAGCGTTTTAAAAAACTGGTATCTTCATTCATTGCTCAATCTCCCAATATGGTTAAGATTTCATTGCTAACAAATTAAAGTGCCATTATCTACGTCAGTGAAGACTATTTACGCCAATTTGATACAAGCTAGCCAGAACACGTAATATAAATTAACCAGGGCGTGATTGGGAAATAGCTAATAATTTTTATTAGTGATTACAAATCCCCGTGTCTTCGTTTTTTATTTACACATCACACTGCTGCTATTATTTTTAATTTTAAGGCATCTATGGCTATGCCCCGAGCATTCAGTAGCAGGTTAATCTTTTTATACCTTACAATCAGGCCGGACCGTTCCAATATGACTATTTCCCGCCTTGAAGTCAATTACCCCAGGCTTGGCAGGCTAAGCGACAAGCCCGGCCAGTAGGTAATCATCAATACGGCCAGCAATAATATAATGAAAAACGGCAGCGTTGCACGGTATAGCTGCATAACCGGTTTTTTGAATCGGTAACTGGCAATAAACAGGTTCATGCCCACCGGCGGGGTGAAATAGCCTATCTGCATATTGGCCAGGAAAATAATCCCCAGATGCACCGGGTGGATGTTGTAACCCGTCGCGATCGGTAACAACAACGGCACCATGATGACCAGTGCCGAGAAGATATCCAGCATCGTCCCCAGCACCAGCAGGAAAATGTTCAGCAGGATCAAAAAGGTCAGCCTGTCACTGATATGTGACTGGATCATGGCAAACAATTTGGCTGGCACCCCGGCATCGATCAGGTAATTGGTCGATGCCAGCGACAGACCGAGAATAATCAGGATGGCACCGACCAGCACCATGGCATCTCTCATAACGCCGGGCAGTTTTCTCAACGAGACTTCACGATAAATGCCGACCTCGACAATCAATACATAAAGCGCCGTGACAGCGGCTGCCTCGGATACCGCGAAATAGCCCGTGTAGATACCGCCGAGCACAATAAACGGCAAGGGGATTTCCCACCTGGCCTCCCACAGCGCCGCGCCGGCCTCAGTCCGTGAAAAGGCCCGCAGGGGCTGGCCACGGTTGACCCACACGACCCAGACCGATAACAGTGCCAACATCAGCAGCCCTGGCAGGACCCCTGCCAGGAACATGTCATCGACCGTAACCGGTTCACCGACACCGAGTTGCTGTGCGATCACCGCATACAGGATCAACGGCACCGACGGCGCAAACAACAGGCCAAGACTACCGGAGGTCGTAACCAGTCCAAGGTTGAAGTTTTCCCCGTAACCGGCCTGCGCCATGGCCGGTACCAGCAAGGCGCCCAGGGCCACAATCGTCACGCCCGAGGCGCCGGTAAACGCTGTAAAAAAGGCACAGGCCAGCAAGGCAACAATCGCCAACCCGCCTGGCATCCAGCCAAGCAGTGCCTGAGTCAGGTGCACCAGCCGCACCGCCGCCCGGCTTTCACTGAGCAGGTAACCGGCAAAGGTAAACAATGGTATGGCAAGCAGGATGGGCATTTCGGCGAGACGGTAAAACTCGATGACCACCGCCGTCAGATCAATCCCCGAACGATAGAAACCCAGCAGCGCTGCCGCGGCGATAATCGCAAACAGCGGGGTGCGCAATAACGCCAACACTATCAGTCCGAGGCTGGTCAGGGTCGTCATGGCTGCCCCCACACACCAGCGACACAACGCACTGCGTAGCGCAGGCTCATCACGGCAAAGCCGACAGGGATAATCAATTCAAACCACCAGGCCGGCAACCCGGAAAAGGCAATAATACCGGCTGCCTGGTCCTGCATGACAAAACGTGCGCCCTCATAGGTCAGCAGGGCACAGACACACAGGGTGAAAACATTAGCAAGCAGCCCGCTAATACGCTTGATGCGTGCCGACAGGTAGCGGCTAAGAATATCGATACTGATGTGGTTGTCCTTGCGCGTGGCAACCATCGCCCCGAGCAGACCAACCCATAAGACCAGTATGCGCAGCAGTGGTTCACCCCAGACAAAACCCGTATCCCAGGCATTGCGTAACAAAATCTGCATTGTCGCAATAATGATCATGACCGCCAGCAAAAACACCAGCAAGCCGTCTTCGACTACGTTCGTGTAGTGCAACAGACGCCGCAGGAAACTCTTATTTTGTTTTGCTGATTCCTTGCCGGTAGTCATGCAGATGATTCCTGAGTGTATGTAACATGGCCTCGGAAAAATGTCCCTGCCTGGTCAGGTCAGTCATGGCCTGGGAAACCTTGTCATTCCATTCTTGCCGACTCTTGGTCTCCGGCGTAATAAACTGAATACCCTGATTCTTAAGCGCCTCGCGCGCGGCGTCATTATCCTTACGATTTTGTTCACTAATCTTATTAAACGTATTACTCATTACCTCATATACGACCTTCTGATCGGCCGCCGAGAGTTTTTCAAATGTCTGGCGTTTCACCACAAGTGTCGCATAGAGATAAAGTAGCGGAATATCCGCCAGGTATTTAACTCGTGTATGCCATTGCAGGGCGATCGCACCAATAGGTGATGAACCAACTGTATTAATCAGCCCGGTCTGCAGGCCGGTCAACACATCGATGAGAGGCAAGGGTATCGGTGACACCCCAATCGCCTCAAACGCCGCACGGCTGATGCGGTCCCCTTGTGGCGACCAGACCTTCTGGTTTTTCAGATCGTCAATAGACGCAATCGGGTTACTCGACATCAGGTAGGCAAAACCACCCCCACTCAGACCAAAACTAATAAAACCTTTTTGTTTCAGGCCCTCGATGATCTGGCTATCCATATGCTGACGAACATAGTCCACTTCCGCATAGGAATTGAAGGCGAACGGGATGTTGTAGATCTGACTGTCGGCATATATCTCCGCCACACCACCACCTGTCAGGGCGCCGCCGTGTAACTGGCCAATGCGAATCTTGCGCAGCACAGTTGTATCGTTGCCCATGACCCCACCGGGATAAAACTGGAATTCCACCCTGCCGTCGGTGCGCTGTGCGATTTCTCTTGCCCCCTCACGCACGCTCTTCATCCAACTGGTACCATCCGGGAAAATAGTCGCGATCTTGAACGTCTGCGCCTGTACTGATACAGACAGACCTAACAGACATAAAAGAGACAGTAATCGCCGCATCAGAAATACTCCGTGGCAGATTCCAGTAACTGCCGTGCCTGTTGTTGTGCCAGTACATTGCTCAGGGTCAGGCCGGGGAGCTTTGGATCCGTCTCGAGAACCTCGTTTAATAACCTGTCATGCAGTTTCCGGTCGAACACCAGCCGCGCATAACGACGCGCCAGTTCCACCTTGGCGATCAGGTTCCTGCCAGCGGACAGACTGATAGCCCGTTCGAAATGTGCACGCCCCTGCTCCGGTTTGCCGCCCATACTGGCAGGCAAGCGGGTCTGCAAGACACCTAGGTATACATGCGCCTGACCATGCTCGTAATTTTCATCAAGTGCAACGATACGTTTCATCATCGCCTCGATCTTCGGCAGGTCAGCGATCGCGTTCCAGTCCTCATTATTTGCCAGCACCCAGCCCGCCCAGGTCGTTGCATAGGTATAGAGCATATCAATATCAGCCTTCTGCAGAGTATTGATCACCGCAACAAACCTGTCGAAGCCGTTTTGACCCGTCTCGCACAGTTCTTCCCGAACCAGGCAAATAGCCTGCTGCGCATAGTCACGTGCACGTGCGGATAACAGCTTTGCACGTGCCTTATCCTGAACGAATATGGACGAGTAAGTCCCGTAAAGTCGGGCACCGGCTATCAACAACTCCCGGTCGTTCGGCTGGCTCTGGATCTTACCATCGATGATCAACATATAGGCGGGGGCACCGGCCATGACAATAGCCGGGTCATCCTGGTTCATAATGCCCTTTTGCAGGTCACGTACCAGGTCCCCGGCGATCATAGAGGCACAGCCAGACAACATGCCAATTAGCATACCGAGCAAGCTGTAGCGAAGAAATGTGATACCTGTCTGGTCGTTCACGATGCCCGTTTGTCTTTTTCCATGAAAGGCAGCCTAAGGATAACCCATCTGGCGAATGGACTCTAATGAATTGGGGTCTATCTATTATTATTTCCCTATGACTATATAATGTCTAAAATCGGAACTCGAGCACCCAGCTTATGCTTTACCGCTGCCTGTTACTGGCATTACTGGTATTACCGACAATCGCCCGGGCTGGCACGGTTACGACTGGCATCGATGAGCAGGCGCGGCTTCCCTATTGGCAATACCAGGATGAGGGACTCTCGATTCGCTTTGTGCAGCGCCTCCCCGATCAAACGCGCGGCTATTTTCTGGCACGCGGGTTTTCAGCCGAGCATGCCGAATTGATTGCACAAAGCTGTGTCTTTCAGACAGTATTCAAGAACATTTCCGACAAGGGCAGGCCTGCGGCCATCCGCTACCAGCTGATGGATTGGGTGGTCTCCCATCGTGGCAGGGAGGCTGTGATGAAGACCCGTGAGGACTGGGCCAAACAATGGCAACAATTAGCCGTTCCCGCACCGGCAAGGCTGGCATTTGAATGGAGCCTGCTCCCGACCATGCAGACATACCAGCCCGGCGACTATAATTGGGGGATGTCGATATTTAACCTGGCACCCGCCAGTCCATTCACGCTGAAGCTGACTTGGCAACAATTCGATACACGACACAACGTAGTGATCCCTGGTATGCAATGTGCTGCCGATATTCATGCTGGCCCGGAGGCACAATGAAACTGAGACGAGATTTTCTTCCACACGGGCTTTGGCTGTTGCTGTTATGCCAGTCGTCCTTACTGTTCGCAGACAAACCCTCACTGCCGCCGGTCGCCAGGCCCTTTAGTGCTTATAATTTTAGTGTAATGGATATGGATGGCAAGTGGCACCGCTTGTCAGATTATCGGGGCAAGATAGTGGTACTGAATTTCTGGGCCACCTGGTGCCCGCCGTGTCGTGAGGAAATGCCCTCGATGGATCGGGCCCACAAAAAGCTCATCCATGATGATATCGTCATCCTGGCAATAAACGTCGGCGAGGATGAAGACACCATTTTTAAATTTACCGGAGATTACCCGGTCGATTTTCCCTTGCTGCTGGACCGAGACGGTGAGGTGATTAAACGCTATCCGGTTATGGGACTGCCGACGACGTATATCATCAGTACAGAAGGTCAGGTCACCCATCGTGCCGTTGGTGGCCGTGCATGGGATGATGAGCAACTGCTGAACGAATTACGTCACATGCAGAAAAAGTCCACTGGCAAACCGTTAATACAATAACAACCCGGTAAGAATCTGTCGTATCAGTATATTTATATTATTCTTTAAACAGCTCGACCGCGTTCTGGTAACGTACCTTCTCCGCGAGTTCGGGCGGTAAGGTCTTTAACCAGCGACGGTGATAGGCATAGACTTCATCCACTGTTTGCCAGCCGGTATCGGCCGAATGCCATGAATCAATCTCAGAGACCGGCCAGATCGGGTCACTGCCGATCATGAACCGGTTCGGGTAGGCTTGCATCAGCGCCAACCAGCCTTCACGCAAGCGTCCATCTTCATGCGCAACCGGCACACCACTGACGCTTTTCAGATGGTCACGCGCGGAGAACTCTACCCAGACATTGTCGCACTGTGACAGCAGCTTGCCGACGCCGTCCGCCTGCAGGCCACCGGCATGGGCCCAGATGAAGCGCGTCCTCGTGTGTTTGCTACAGATGCGTCGCATGTATTCAAAGCTCGAGGCATTCGTATGCAGGTTGACGGGGGCATTGAAATCGGCGGCGATTTGCAGAATGCTATTAAAAACCTCACTGTCCATGCGTGGACCGATACCATCCGAAACATGTAGCTCACCAACCCCCCGATACCTGCCACTGGCCAGTGCCTCACGTACCGCCCTGGGCGCCTGCTTGTTCAGAAACCAGCTGGCCTTAAGAAAGGGCTGCAAATAAGGCTGGTAGAAGTGCACGAGTTGTACGTTATCCGTGCTATGCAGGTCGAGTACCAGTTCCGGTGGCGTACCGAAGACCACGGCCAGGGTGACGTCATTACGTTGCAGGGCCTCGACTGCCTGTTGTGGCGAGGTCACCTCAATCTGGCTCCATTTATAGTGCACATGCACATCTGCCAGCGGCGGCAACGAACCGGCCAAGGTGCTGCCGATATTCGCTGCCAGTATAAAACATGAAATAATAGAAATTTTTGTCAAATGCCCAGTGCCTTTATTGTTGACTTGATTTTTTCTGTGTGTTTCTAATTATCTTCCCTGGTTTGGCAACCTGCAACCTGACTGCTTGATGGAACAGGCACATACTAATTCTTGTCATAAGGATCGTTCTTGGATATTTTAATACTGTTTAGCATGGGTGCCATTGCCGGCACGCTCGCCGGCTTGTTGGGAATAGGTGGCGGTATTATTATCGTGCCGGTACTCGCATTGGTGTTTAGTGCCCAGGGCGTTAATGTCGATGTTTTAATGCACGTTTCTATTGGCACATCACTTGCCACTATTGTCATCACATCTATTTCATCCATACGCGCGCACCAACAACACCAGGCCATTCAGTGGGCGGTGTTTCGTCGGATTACCCCAGGGGTATTATTCGGTGCGCTACTGGGGGCCCTGTTGGCAAAATTTATTTCTGGCGATAATCTGCAGGTTATTTTTGGTGTGTTTATGTTGTTTGTTGCGGCACAAATGATCTTTGGCAACACCACCGAGCCACATCGTCAATTACCCAAAACCCTGGGTATGTTTATGGCCGGTACGTCAATTGGTACTATATCCTCCCTGATGGGTGTGGGTGGCGGCTCTATGAGTGTGCCATTCCTAACCTGGTGCAATATCGCCATACGTAATGCGGTCGCTACCTCTTCTGCCATTGGTCTGCCTATCGCTATCGCGGGGGTAAGCGGCTTTATATTGACCGGCTGGGGCGTAGAACATCGGCCACTATGGAGCCTGGGATTTGTGAATATCCCGGCATTCTTTAGTATTGTCGTCGCGAGCACCTTGTTTGCACCAGTGGGTGCACGACTTACACACCGTATTCCACCACGTCGCCTGCGCCTGTTCTTCGGTTTTTTCCTGTTGATCTTAAGTGTCAAATTTCTTTATGTATAAATAAGGTCTTGGCACAATCGGCCTGTCCATTCGCATGACCCAGTGTATCCCCTGTTAATTTGTGGGCTATCTAGTAGTGCCCCGTATTGTCACTTTTATATTAGCCCTTCATTATATTCTACGAGTACATTATTTTTGGGAACAAAATCCAAGTGTAATAGTCTATAGTCCTTGTCTGGATTTATGCCAGACAACACCATAGCGAATTATAATTAATATTAATAAGATATCTTAAAGGAGAAATAACGATGAATGGGAAAAAAACTACTGGAGCTGCCCTGGCCATTGCCGCCGCCGCCATGTTTGCCGCCGCCCCCATGTCAGCAATGGCTGGAAGCGACAAGGGTAGCAGTGATGCCAAGGTCCATTGTTATGGGGTAAACAAGTGTAAGGGTCATAACGACTGCAAGACCGACAAAAATGCCTGTAAGGGCCATGCAAGCTGCAAGGGTGAAGGTTTTGTTGGTATGTCCAAGCATGCCTGTGATGAAATCGGTGGTAAGGTCGGTAAGTAAGTCCGGCTGAAATAGAGGGGCGGGCAGGATGCCCGCCCCTTTTTTTCCCAATTAACTAAAATAATAATGACGGTTATGAACGTTGAGCAGCCAAATATACCCGAACACCCGACTTCGCGGCCCTATCTGGGCTACGGCCTGGGCCTGCGCACCGAATATTACGACACGATCCTCGAACAACAACCGAACGTCGACTGGCTCGAGATCATTTCCGAGAACTACATGGTCGATGGCGGCAAGGCATTGCACTATCTGGACCGCTTCCGCGAGCGTTATCCCATCGTTATGCACGGGGTCAGCCTGTCCATCGGCAGCACCGACCCGCTGGACCAGGATTATCTGCGCCGCCTGAAGGGCCTCGTCGAGCGCATCAATCCGGTATGGCTATCGGACCACCTGTGCTGGACCGGACAGGGTGGCCACAACGTCCATGACCTGTTGCCACTGCCGTATAACACCCCGGCCGTCAGTCACCTCGTCGACCGTATCAAGCAGGTGCAGGACTTTCTCGGCCGCCAGATCCTCATGGAGAACGTCTCCAGTTATGTCACCTACACCCACTCGCAAATGAGCGAATGGGAGTTTTACTCCACCATCGTCGAGCAGGCCGACTGCCTGATGTTACTGGATATCAATAATATTTATGTCAGCGCCGTCAATCACGGTTTTGCGCCCCTCGATTACCTTAACGGCGTGCCACGGGAACGGGTGCAACAGATCCACCTTGCCGGCCATACCGACTATGGTGATTTTATTGTCGACACCCATGACCACCCCGTCGTCGATCCGGTATGGGACCTGTATGCCCGGGCCGTTGAACGCTTCGGCGCGATATCGACCATGATCGAACGCGATGACAACTTCCCCCCCTTCGACGAACTCATGGCCGAACTTGACCAGGCCCGCGCCATCGGTGACCACGTCCTCGGCAAGCAGCAATGCACAGCCTGAAGGATCTGAGGGGTCTACAGGCCGCCTTCAAGCGCCACCTGTTCAACGGCGACAATGATATCGTCGGGCATATCGTGAGCATGGAAAACGCCAACAACGAACAGCGCCTGAACACCTATACCAATGCCTACTATGGCCGTCTGGTCGAGACCCTGACGGGGGATTACCCGGCCGTGCGGGCCCTGCTGGGTGAGGAGGCGTTCACCGTCCTGTGCCACGACTATATTCAGGCCCACCCCTCCACGCATTATTCACTACGCTGGTTTGGCCGGCACCTGCCGGCCTTCCTGGCCGAGGCCGCGGACAGCCGGGGGCGGCCCTTTCTGGCCGAGCTGGCCAACCTGGAATGGGCCTTTATCAATGCCTTTGATGCAGCCGATGCCGAGGTGCTGGATGAAGGCGCAGTCACGACCATCGCCGCCGAGGCCTGGCCCGGGATCACTATCACCTTCCATCCCTCCCTCCAGCTCGTCGACTATGACTGGAACATCCTCGACCTGTGGCGCACGGTACGCGACGAGGAAACCATCCCACCGCCCGAGGCACTGCGTGAAACGTCAACGTGCCTCATCTGGCGTCAAGGTCTTACCACGCGCTATCGCATCCTTGAGGCCGATGAGGCCGAGGCCCTCAAGGCCGCCCGGCAAGGCGCAGGGTTCGCCGAGCTGTGTGAGATCGTGACGCGGGTCTTACCGGCCGCCGAGGATGAAAACGGGCAACTCGAGATCGCACTGCGTAGCGCCGGTCTGCTGAAGACCTGGTTGGCAGAGGGGATGGTCGTGGGTCTGAACTAATGACTAATAAATAATCACCCCGCAGAAAGCATCCGTTATTATTGTTTGTGCATTAGTTAAATCAGAGCACAAGGCGTTGCAGTAACACAACTCCTCCGCGAGCTCGGCCATCAAGGTCTTTAATTTGTGTCCAATCATGGATTGGAAAGTACTATTTTATAATATTAGAAACCATTACTCCCTGATCCATTTTCCCCGACGCCGCCGGTTCACCAGCAGAAAACCCCTTGACTTCACACCTACTCGTAACCGAGTATATTTACCGTACCAGTACGGTACATGTGGATGGATATCACAAACCTGATCATGGAGGAAACACCTATGGACCCAAGTCTCAAAGGCTCTGTCTCTATTGGTACCTGGCCGACACCAGAGCGCACTATCCGTGTATCCCTACCCGGCAAAATAGCCTACGACCTGAATGCCTTTCAGAAGGCACAAGCCACGATACTTGATCGGCTTGGCTGTACTGCATGCTGTTCCGGATGGGATATTCGTTTCGACATCGTCAGAAATTTTGCTGTTGATGAAAACCTGCATATCCAGGACCTGGTATCAGGTGTTGTCGTTACTGAAGGTTAAAACAGGATCACTGTCACCATCAATCTAATGTAATTTGCTTTTTCATGGAGGAAATATTCATGGCTAAAACACTTCACCAATCCGTAGCCATCGACACAGTGCCACTTCCTGAGCGAACAGTACGCGTTAGTTTACCCGCCTCAGTGGCTTATGATCTTAATCGTTTCCAGAAAGTCCAGGCCACGATTCTCGATAAGCTTGGCTGTACCGCATGCTGCTCTGGATGGGATATCCGTTTTGATATCATTAGATCATTCGAATTCGATGAAAAGCTCAATCTCAGGTAACTCGTCAAGCAACGTCTATTGAGTTTTTACTGATGACGCGGACACTGCCCGAACTCGGTGTCGGTATCGTCTATATTCCCGGACTCGAGCCTTTGCTCGAGCCCGGATCCACCTGCGTTGACTTCCTCGAAATAGAGCCACAAACACTCTGGCAGTATCAGCCCGGCGGTGAACTATCGTATGTCCTTCCTGATTACACCTTGCGTCACCTTCAGGCCTTGCCTCAGCGCAAGCTTGTGCACAGTGTCGGCAATGCACTGGGCGGCACCCATCAACCCGACACGGCATTTGCCGCGGCGCTTGCGGCTACTATCCAGACACTCGATGCACCCTGGGCAAGCGAACACCTGAGTATCACCCAGGTCAGCAGCGCCCAGGCAGGCTTTCATACGAGTTTCATGCTGCCATCACTGCAAACACCTGAGGGCGTCAATGTTGCAGCAGCAACGATACGCCGTCTCAGTGAGCAGCTACCCGTGCCATTAGCGGTTGAAACCGGCGTTAATTACCTGCAACCACGCGCTGACGATATGCCAGATGGTGAGTTTTTTGCCGCCGCGGTTGAGGCGGCAGACTGTGGCATAGTACTCGATTTACATAACATCTGGACCAATGAGCAAAACGGCCGACAGTCTGCAAGGGATTTTCTCGCCAGCATTCCGCTTGAGCGTGTCTGGGAAGTACATCTGGGTGGCGGTTTTGAGCACGAGGGTTACTGGCTCGATGCACATTCAGGTGCCGTACCCGGACCGGTACTGGCCCTCACTGAAGAGATATTGCCATACCTGCCTCATGTCAAAGCCATTACCTACGAAATCTTCCCGGCCTTTATTCCGCTGTTCGGCCTCGAGGCAATTCAAGCCCAGCTGCAGGACATTCATTCACTCTGGTCAACGCGTCATACCTCAACGCCGCCACCCGCATATATTCGCACAGCTGCTACGCATGTCGTCTCCACTCCCCAACATAAAGCTAACCCCATTACACCGGTCCTATGGGAACAGACCCTCGGTGAACTAGTGACACATGGAGAGATAACCGGGCCTTTGGCAGAACAACTACGCCAGGACCCGGGCATTGAACTGATGCAAAAATTAATCTGGAAATTTCGGGCCGGTGCCATTGTCAAAAACCTCGGCACGTTGACCCGGTTGATCATGATCCATGCCGGTGATAGCCATCTCGAGACATTGCTTGATGGTTATTTCAGACAAACCAAGCCGCGAGCCTTCGCCTCCGAAGAGTGCAATGGTTTTCTGTGTTATTTACACAAGGCCGCCTTAACCGTTCCCTACCTGGAGGATATCATCCGCTTTGAAGAAGCCTCAATGCAGGCGTTGGCTACCCAGGAAAATCAATACATCCACTTCCGCTACGATCCGCGCGCCTTATTGGAGGCCATCCTCAGGGGTGAGCTCCCCGATCACCTGGAAAGCGGTGCCTATGAGCTTGAAATCCCACCACCGGCAATAGCCGAGGTTGACGCCATGCATCAGGGAAAAGTGCCCAGGGAATAAACGTACTCTTCCTTTATTCTGATAGGCGATAAAAATACTGCTGGCTTTTTAGTTAGTCTTTTTTGACACCTGCCGGTTTGCGTCTATATCCAAAGAAGGTAATGAGCGCCACAATTAATAATATCAATTGCAGTGAAAGACCCTCGACATTCGGATAAATACCCAGGATATCGATACGCGGGAAGCTAACCGGGTCTAATGGTAACTTTCCTGCCTCTTGCAGTGCTGCAATACCCTTGCCTGCAAACACAATGGCCAGCACAAACATGAACACGCTTGTGAAGGAGAAAAACTGTCGTAATGGCAGGCGCGCGCTGTAGCGCAGGATCAACCAGGCGAGCAATACCAGTGCGCCGGCGGCAAATCCCATCCCTGCCACCATTGATGCCTTGGCGCCCGTCCCTGCCTGCACCCACATTGCCTGATAGAAAAGTATCGTTTCAAATACCTCCCGGTATACGGCAATAAAGGAGAGACCCGCGATCCCCCACATTGTGCCGGCACTGAGCGCCTTGTTAATGGAGCCCTCGATAAACCGCTGCCACTGCTTTGCGTTGGTTTTACTGTGCAACCAGAGGCCAACCCAGAATAAAACCGCCATCGCAATGAGTGCGGCAACCCCTTCGGTAATTTCCCGGCTTGCGCCGCTGAAGGTCACCAGATATTGTGAAGCCAACCAGGTAAAGACGCCGAGTATCAATGCCCCAACCCAGCCTATATGCAAATACAGCATGCCATCGCGGCGGCCTGTCTTGATGAGGAATGCCGCCAACGCAGCGATAACCAGTAACGCCTCAAGACCTTCCCGTAAAAGAATAATTAACGCACCGCTAAAGGCCGCACTCGTCGACAGTGTGTGGGTCTCAAGGACCTCCGCAGAACGTTGCAATAATGCCAGGACATGTTCCGATTGCGCCTGAACCTTATCAATCCCTGCAGAACGTTTAATCAATTCCCGGTAGGCGGTCATGGCCACTTCAACATCGCCTTTCAGTTTATGATCAACGTTATCAATACTGTGCTCTATTAACTCGAAACCATCCAGGTAGGCTGCCAGGGCGTGTTTATATGCCACATCTTGCTTACCGGCCTTATATGCCTGCACACTGCTGGCAAGCCTTTCACGGGCAAACTGGAGGGGAGACGACTTGCCTGAAAACAATACGCCCGGCTCAGAGCGCAGGTAACCCATCAACGCCAGGCCATCCTCACCATAACGCTGTGATGCCTCATTCGGTGTCAGGGTAGTCAGTGTTTTCAGCTCGGCCAGTGGCGAAGTCTGCTTGGAGACAGACCAGAGTGTATTACCCCTGTCTCGTTCCGCCTCTGACACGGCCAGTTTGCCGACATAAAATGCCAGGGCCCAGCGGTCATTTTCATTCAACTGCCCCGTATAAGACTGCATGGCCGTGCCCTCCACGCCCATGCTAATCGTGCTGTACAAACCATAGATTGTTCGTTCACGAAACCGGGCCACATCGAGGAAGTTGGTCGGGGCAGGCTCCAGGCCACGCGCCAACTGGCCATTGCCCAGTCCAGTCTCGCCGTGGCAGGCGGCACAACTTTCTGCATACAGGCCTTGCGCGCGCCTCAGGTCGGGAACGTTACGGGGCATCACTGACAGTTTGAAATGCGTGAGCACAGTATGGCGCAATGCCGAAGTGACTTGTGCGACCTCGCCCGCCTCCGCATGCCGTGCGATCAAAGACTGTAACTGCGTGGCCTGCGAGACAAGGTCCGCCTTTGGCACCTGGCCAGCCAATTCAGCGGCCTGCGTCATGACGGTCGCGGCAAACTCCTGCATCTCTTCATATTCTGCCGCGTTGACAACCTTGCCGTCCTGAACCGCGCCGGGGTAATCTACACCAATATAATCAATGAGTTGCATAAAGCGACCAGTATCTACAACCGCATTGGCCAAGCCGGACAAGAGTATAAATACCAATCCAATCAATAACTTCACTACAACACCCTCATACTCGCAACAACACAAATACTAATGCAAATGATTATAGTTATCATTTAGATATTAATCCAGTCATCCGCGCGGCATTTTTCACATCTTGGCAACGGCCTCGAATGACAGGGGCTGTAATGAGCCTCATATAAGGAGAACATAGTGAATAAAGTAGAAAAAAGATGCGACAAGCCAGGCGCTTTGCGTAGAAGGCTGATATTCAAACAAGTCCCGGGCCCTTGCTCTTCTCCACAGCCCTTCTGCGTAACAGCGACCCCTATGGCAACTGTAGACATCGAAAGGTGCTTCTCATCGCTACATTACACAGGGTTAAGGGTAAATTCTCTTAGATATTTGAAGAAGCTTCTCTCAAAATACGGTTATTCCGGCTGTTTCAGTAACGGCCTGTCGAATTCCAAATCGATACCTATTTGTCGTTCTATTTCTGAGATATTGATCATCGTATTAAGGCTTTTAATCTTTCCGTGGCGTATTTCCCAAAATGAGGCCGCCGGGAATGCGATAATTTTATCACTCACCGGTAATCCAAATACCGGCTTTTTGACAGCACCTATAAAACTGGTATGTGTCATAACGCGATCACCTTCGCTCATGATCTCTTCTATCTCTACGATTAACCCGGGAATGGCCTCACGAAGCTCAGTAATAAATTCAATATAATCCTCAAGATTCAGGATTTCGCTAGTAAAGGTCGTTTGATAATAGAAACTTGGTGAGACCACCTCTCTGAATTGATCAAACTTACCTTCATTCCATGACCAGGAGATATGGTCAAGTACTAGCTGTTTATTGGCTTTTGACATATCTAGTCCTTTCACTTCTCAACAGACTATTCTAGGCTAAAAAAACCATTTTCCTATGCACCGGCTCCTTTTGCAACAAAGACGATTATTCCATAAGTCATTTCGGTAACCACTCAGGACACTGATTCAGTGTGGGTACCTACAAAAAAGGCGACCAGTAAAACCAATACAAACACGCGGCATGATAACAATTTGCATAAAAATATAGTTTAGGAAGTGCACTCGCTAATAATGGCGATGTCGTATATGCCATCGCGAAAGCGTTGCTAGATTGATATGGAATGAAGTCCTTGGAATTTGCCGGCGCTATTTACTGCGGTTTTCAAATTAGATATTTATATAAATGTGCTCTGGCCCAGAGCAGCTTATTCGGACTTTACTTTGCCAAAATAATAGCCCAACACCAGGGTAACGATAGGCAGGAGTACCGATGAGATAAAAGTAACGAGAAACTCAGCCGGGGCCTTCCATCCACCTTCGGTCTGGCCGAACAGCAGGTATCCAATTACCAACAGAAATATTGCCAAGATGGCGGCCACGAAGACATTAATAATACGCCAGGCAATCTTGGATTGATCTTTCGCCCGCTGACGTTTTATAAAGTCATTGACCTCTTCCTCTACCGACAGATTTTCAGATTGGAGTTCAGCGATCTGCTCGAGCAAGGTAGCCATCGTGTTTCCTCACTTGTTGATCTTGGTCATTTGTTCTTTGGCCTGTTGCGTTAGAGCTCGCGCCTCTTGTATGAGTCGTTTTGCCTCTTCTTCAAGCCACGCACGTTTGTCGTCACCCTCTGGTAACGACTCTATCTGTTCGGCATAATGCCGCGCCAGATCCAGCATCTCTTTTGATCGCGAAGTTATAGACCGCAGGCCTTCTATCGACATCTGATTACACCCGTATGTGCGAAAGGAAATATTCGCTTTAGTATAATTCAAAGCCAGGCGCCCTCCAAATTCCCTCGGCCCTTTATGCTATTGTATTTTAAGGGGGTATTTATCTTGCTGTGCCATGAGGCAAAATGGGGCTAGGGATAGATATGGCTCAGAGCAGACAATACGCTAAAATACCAGAGCCCAATATTCTCTGCCCCATGATACCGACTCTGTTATTACCCTTGTCAAAAATAAAGGCAAATTAACCCGCTTCTTCTGATTCACGCAGGCGTGCCTGCCGTTCCTGCTCTTCTGCATAGGCCGCATTGATTTCGTCCATCACCGCATCCACATCGATAGCTTGCGTGCTTTCCGCAAAATGGCCCGTCAGCTCGGTATCAGCGTGTAACTCGCCGTTCTCGTACAGCGCCCAGATTTCCTTGGCATATTGGCTGTTGAGCAATTCGGGGGCGTAGTGGGCATAGTAGTTGGTGATATTGTTAACATCTCGCGCCAGCATCGACTCGGCATTGTTATTTCCGGCCGCATCAACCGCTTGTGGCAGGTCAATAATGACCGGGCCATCTGCATCCACCAGTACATTAAATTCTGACAGGTCGCCATGCACCAGACCGACACAGAGCATACGCACCACGTATCGCATGACCATGGCATGGTCTGCCAGCGCCTGTTCAGCGGTCATCGATATATCGCCCAGGCGCGGCGCCACCTGGCCTTCGGCATCGGTGATCAACTCCATCAGTAAGACACCGTCAAGGCAGTCATAGGGCTGAGGAACGCGCACGCCGGCGCTGGCCAGGCGGTAGAGGGCATCGACCTCAGCGGTCTGCCAGGTCTCTTCCTGCTGTTTACGGCCGAACTTGGAACCCTTCTCCATGGCGCGGGCGCGACGACTATTACGCACCTTACGGCCTTCCTGGTATAACACGGCCTGCTTGAAGCTACGCTTTAACGCCTCTTTGTAGACCTTGGCACAGCGGATATCCGCACCGCAGCGGACGACATAGACATCTGCCTCTTTGCCACTCATCAGGCGGCTAATGACTTCATCCACCAGACCGCTATCAACCAGAGGCTGGATTCTCTTTGGGATTTTCATGGCGCCCTTGTACCCTATTTTAGCTCAGAAGGAAACCGCTAGATAAAGAATTAAAGACTGGGAACAAGCAACAGCGTGTATTTCTCATGAGGCCTTAAGCCGAATTCATCGCCCAACTAACCCGGTTTCTGCCGTTATGTTTTGATTTGTAAAGCAGGGTGTCTGCCTCAGTGAGAAACTCGCCTGGTGTTAAATCCAACGTGGGTATGCGCGTAATACCACCAATGCTTATCGTCACATAGTTTGCCGTTTTTGAGCGCGCATGGGGTATTGCCAGTTTGGCAACTGCCCCGCGCAACCGCTCTGCGATCGTCTGGCCGGCCCGCGCATCCGTACTCGGCAGTATCACTGTGAATTCCTCACCGCCGTAGCGGGCAACCTTGTCGGTATCACGCTCCAGGCTGTTACTAATCGTGGAGGCGATACGCCGCAAACACTCATCGCCCATAATATGACCATAGTGGTCGTTGTAACTCTTGAATTCGTCTACGTCGATTAACATGATCGACAGTGGGTAGCCTGCACGTTGCGCATGCTTCCATTCATTGGCGTAGATTTCCACGAAGGCACGACGATTAGCCACCCCGGTCAGCATGTCCAGGCGGGCATTCTCCCCTTCAGCTATTTGCAGGCGGACTATCTCGATGTAATTCTCATGCGTCTCTCGGCTGGTGAGGATCATAAACAGGCCATAAATCACCATAAAGACGATAATGGTGAGGTATATGGGACTACCGAAGTGAATATATTGCACTATATAGGGCGCAAGTATTAACACCACATACACCGGATAGACATTGCGAATGATCGCAACCATCGGCATGGCACCCGACATGACACCGCTAACCACTAACAGGGTCAGAAAATGCAGCTCGAGCCTATCCCCTGGGATCAAAAACACGGCCACCCCACACAGGGCGCCGGTCAGACAAACCGCGTAGATATACAGGTTAATCCAACGCTTTGATGATACGCCCGGGAAACGCTGTGCCCGGTAGGCAATGGCAAGCAGCAGACGCGCCAGGCTGACCGCGGAGACAACCATAAACCATTCGAACAGGTAGCTTTCGCCAAACACAAAAAACTGTGTGGTGAACAGCATAATCGCCAGCAGCATTACGAATACCGGTGCCTTCACGGCATACTTGAAGAGATGCTGCTCCTGCTTTTTCAGAAGCGCATCCTGCGAAATAACGGAAGTTGACTTAGCCTGCATGAAATCCTGTCTACCTGTCCCGGTATTCTGGTTATTATTCGACAGCAATAAGTGGAACAGCCCCATTCAGCGTGGTAATGAACTCGCTCGTACCGGCCCCTTTTATTCGGCGCTGTGACGGGTTAACTCTCAGAGTTTCATACTAATGCAAATGATTATCATTAGTCACCGCAGCCTTGGCCTTTTATTTTCACGTAATAAAGCATCATTGGTTCGCACCAATCATGAGCGAGTATAGCTATTTTAAGCAACCGCGCACACCGAGAGTGCAATTTTCCGTAATAACTGCCGTTTTTTACATGGCACAAAACTTGCCACTATAACTCCAGATGCCTCTTATAAAGAGCAGAGAAATTAGAGGAAGTAAGTCATGTCAACTGCCATCAAACACGACTATCAGTCAACGCGTCGTTATGTCATTAATCACGACATTATGCATTGCACTGCCGAGGGTGTTGTCGGCAATCATCTCTATTCAGCCCGAGCCCTGGGGCTTTCAGAACCCTGGGACATTATACAATTACATCCGGACCTGAAACCTCTGTGGCAGGATATTACTAGTCACTATAAGCGTATCGGGCTCAGCTATAGTGAGAACGTCATCTGGGATCTCGATTTAAAACACTTGATGATGCATGTCAATTACCAGCCCTCGCTTTTCTATTTTGGTCCCGACGAATATAAATACTGGGGTGACGCCGAGTGGCTGGAAACCGTTGACTATATCAATTCCAAAAATAATTTTATGACCTTAGCCGATAAACTCGGCATTGATGTGCCTAAAACACGGTGCTTTGACAAAGTCGGCGACATAGACCCTGACACCCTGGAGGAGATTGTCTATCCCTGTTATCTGAAGGCGGCTGTTTCGGTTTCCGGTGTGGGTATTTACCGCTGTGAGGATAAAGAAGCCTTAATTCTGGCAATGGTAAGGTTTGATCATGAGGTGCCGGTGCAAATACAGGAAGAGGTTAAGACCGAGACCTTCCTGAATCTGCAATATACTGTCATTGGCGATGACCTTGTTCGTCTTGCCGCGAGTGAACAAATTTTGGATGGTTTTGTCCATCAGGGAAATCGTGTACCGGCCAGCCATGAACCCTGGGAGGCCGTTGATGCCATGGCATACTGGCTAAAAGACCATGGAATGAAGGGAATCTTCGCCTTTGATGTCGCCATTGTACAAACAAAAATGGGGCTGCGTTTTCCAGCCATTGAATGCAACCCGCGTTTTAATGGTGCCACCTATCCAACCCTGATCGCACAAAAGCTCAATATACCTACATGGAGCGCGATCACTCTATCGACCCGGCATAAAAACCTGGCGGCTATAGACCTCAGTGATATTGAGTTCAACAGCAAGACCGGTGAGGGGGCCATTATCGTCAACTGGGGTACCATTAGTCTCGGTAAGCTAGTCATCCTTTTGGCCGGTTCGCCCGCTTATCAGCAAGCCCTGGCAGTAGAACTTGATGCACGCCTTTGATATGGTCAGTAACAGTACACTCAGGTGCCTGGGCATCTGAGCCTGGTCACAATCAAGAAGCCTTTTATGAGTCAAACAGCTAGCTATTCACTCATGGTTCATGGTGGAGCCGGAGCACTCGATAACGTCAAAGACGACAAAACAGCAATGAGATATCTTGAGGCGATACGGCGGGTTCTTGAACATGGCCGTGAAGTCCTTGAACTCGGCGGTTCTGCACTACAGACGGTAGAGACCTGCGCGTCTCTGCTGGAAGATGATCCTATTTTCAATGCTGGCTGCGGCTCGGTACTGAATGAAAAGGGCAAGGTCGAAATGGATGCCGCCATTATGGATGGTCGAGACCTCTCTGCGGGTGCTGTCGCGGCAGTCGGTAATATTGCCAACCCGATCCAGCTCGCCCGTTTAGTCATGTCCGAAAGTGAACACGTCATGTTAATTTCCGAGGGTGCCATGCGCTTTGCAGAGCATTGCGGCATCACTCCTGCACCAGACGACTATTTTTATACACCAGACCGTATCGAGCAGTTAAAGCAGGCACGTCTGCATAACAAGATCATGCTCGATCATGACGATACTGAAGGAGACAGCGAGGATCAGAAATACGGCACCATTGGTGCCATAGCCCGTGACCCGCTTGGCAACCTTGCCGCAGCAACATCGACAGGCGGTATCGTCAACAAACGTATGGGGCGAGTGGGTGATTCACCCATCATCGGTGCCGGCGTCTATGCCGACAATGAAACCTGTGCCGTCTCGGCTACCGGTTATGGCGAAGAGTTCATGCGCTCAGTGATATCAAAGACAATTTCCGACTTTATCTATATGAAAGATATGAATGCCGAAGAGGCCACACAAGCCGGCATGGCGTATTTAACCCGGAAGGTAAACGGTCGTGGCGGGGTCATTGTCATCGATCATAACGGTAATTGCTCCAGCGGCTTTACCACGAAGAAGATGATCCATGGCTGGATCGAACAGGGTGGAGAATCAGTGGTTCGTTTCTAAAGGAATGCCAATATAGCGCTGCCCTGGCTGCATTTTTTCTCCTCATTGCGCGACAGACGTTACGAATAATTATACGGAGATTCAACATAACGCGTTCCTTTGCAAACTAATACTTTTTTATAAGAACACATTCCGCCTAAATCAACGTTATCCGGGTCGATGATAATTTTATTTATTGATGTCCCAAAACCAACTGGAATCTGAATTTTTTTTCTATTTATATTTAGACCTGTCAAGAGCGAATTAAAAAAACAATCCATGACAATCTGACCTCCCCCTATTTAACCGGGTACCTAATTTCAAGCACGCTGACTCTTTGATTCTCACTAACCCCTGTTAACTCATTGCCTTTGAAGGCTTTTGTGTGCAGAACCCCCGGTCTCTATCATCACTTTTTACATGGCAGCTGTTTTTGCCTAGGATGAGGTCTTTGTCTTAAGATCAGGCCCATTATGCATACCGATGAACAGCGACGCTTCCAATGGACACGCGCCACAATCTTCATCATCCTTATTCTGGCTTACATGTCGGTATATTTTCATCGCATGGCCCCCGGCGTGGTATCCGCTGAACTCATGGCCAGTTTCCAGACCTCGGCTACCGCTCTGGGCTCACTGGCAGCGATGTATTACTACATTTATGCATTGATGCAGATCCCTGCGGGCGTACTCGCCGATACACTCGGCAACCGCGCATCGGTAACCACTGGTAATCTGATTGCCGGTGTGGGTTCGATAGTCTTTGCCACGGCGGAAACGATTGAATTGGCTTCAGCTGGTCGGTTTCTGGTCGGCCTCGGCGTATCGGTTATCTTTGTCGGCTTGATGAAAAATAACAGCGTCTGGTTTCGCGATCGGGTCTATGGGCTGGTTTCCGGTTTGACCCTTTTAATGGGCAACCTCGGTTCTGTACTGGCGGCAAAACCCTTATCCGTCTTACTCAATATCTGGTCATGGCGTGAGATCTTTATTGCCATGGGCATCATGTCGCTGCTACTCGCCGCCCTGACGCTACTCTATGTACGCAATCGCCCCGAAGATGCCGGCTTCCCCTCCGTGCGTGAAATGGATGGTATGCTTGCGCATGCAGAACGTCACCAGCACTGGGTCAAGGATTTACTCAAGGTATTCAGTAACCTTACCGCCTGGCCCGGCTTCTGGATAAACTTTGGCATGGCCGGTGGGCTGTTTGCGTTTGCCGGCCTGTGGGGCATCCCGTTACTCCGAGACGGCTTTCATCTCAGTCGTGACGAGGCCTCAGTCTATACTACCATCACCCTGATAAGCCTGGCGGTCGGTACATTATTAGCCGGCTGGATTTCTGATCGCATCGGCCTGCGCAAACCGGTGATCCTCATCAGCGCAGGCGTCTATACACTTGCCTGGCTGGCATTGATTTATATCCCCTGGCAACCGGGCACCCTTGCCATGACCCTGTTTATGCTGATTGGTATTACCAGTGGTGGTTTTGTGTTGACCTATCCTTGTGCCAAGGAGGTCACTCAACCTGCACTCTCTGGTATGGCAATCAGCCTGGTTAACACCGGGCTTTTTCTCGGCGCTGCTATCATGCAACCCCTATTTGGCTGGGTGCTGGACCTGGGTTGGGATGGAAAAACCGCCAAAGGTATTAACCTTTATAGCTGGCAAAACTATCAGGATGCCATGTTGCTCATGTTGGCCTTTGCCATTATTGCCTTTATCGGCGCACTGCGTATAAAAGAAACATATTGTAATAACCTGACTATAAAACATCCTTAACAAAATAAAATCAGGTCAGTGCACAGTATTCTTCACCTACACTCATTGCTGAGGAAATCCTGCAGGCTTCTGCCCTCGATAATTTGGTATTTTTCGTCATGCTTCTCGATATCTGCCATGCGGTCGAGCCGGAAGTGCCGGAACGCGTCGCGTAATTCACACCATGCCACCAAGGTCCATACCTTACCCCAGTAGAACAATCCGAGCGGGTGCACAGTTCGTTTGGAGTCTTGCCCGTCTTCACGTTTATAGTCAAAACTGATTTTGTGTTGCTGCTTGATAGCCAGGCGCACAACCATGAGTTGCTCACCCGCCTGGCCTTCCATGGGAAAATCCGGCACAACCAACTCTTGTCGTGCCAGTTCCGGTTTTAATTTATCCGGTATAACGTGTTCTATCTTTTGCAGTGCCTGATGTGCCGCACGTGCCAGGCCCTTATCCGTCCAGACCCTCACCATACGCGCACCTAATAACAATGCTTCCAATTCTTCCTCACTAAACATCAACGGAGGTAGCTGGTAGCCACGCATTATCCGGTAGCCCTGTCCTGCCTCACCCGTTATGGGCACACCAGACAGGCTTAAATCCTGAATATCCCGGTATATTGTTCGTTCTGAAACCTCAAGTTCTTCAGCCAGATCATGTGCCGTTATGACACGATCATGATGCAAATTTTGAATAATCTGAAATAGCCGATCCGCTCGCCGCATGCTCAGTACCGCAATTCCAGTGCCTGACATAGAAACTGCATGTAACTATCTGCTACTTTAAAACGATCAAATACTTTGTTCCTGAACCGCGCACTAAGTACGCTATCATCATCGATCCTGGATATCCCAATAAAGTCCTTACGCTTGAGATCATGAACAAGTGGATGGTCTTTAGCATAGCCACGAGGCGCGTTAATAAGAGAATCACCGCTTAGCTCGTAATGCTTCTTAAAGGTTTTCTGGTTAATCGCCGACTGCCATTTGTCTCCGTGCTCGCAAATCCTGTCACGGATTTTACCCAGTGCCGGAGAATCCGGTCGCCAAATACCCACGCCGACAAAACATTCACCGGGCTCTATATGCACATAAAATCCGGGGGCATGTACATCCTTGCCCTGTTCATGCCGGAACTGGATACCAATATTGGTCTTATAGGGGCGCTTATCCCTGCCAAAACGTACGTCTCGGTAAATACGCATTAACGATCCCCCCACTTTCTTTGGCTGGGCCAGAAAGTGAGGGGATAGTATTGCCAGGTCATCGGCCATGTCTGCAATAAACCGCAAAGCAGGTGTGCGGACCACCTCTTCATATACCATCTTGTTTTCAGTGAACCAGTCGCGGTTATTGTTCTTCGCTATATTGCGTAGAAACCTCATGCAGTCTGGGCTGAAGTATGGGTCCGCCATGGCCACTAGCCTATGTGCGTGTAGGTAATCAACGCCAGCACGGCTCCCTGGGGATCAGCGATCACCACGAAACGCCCGACATTGGGGATATCCCGTGCCGGGATAATGATCTTGCCCCCGAGTTTTTCAACCTGTGTGGATCGTTGATCGACATCATCTACCGTGACATAAGCGCCCCATGCAGGTGGGGCGCCTCCAGCCTCCGGGGGCATTGCCATAATCCCTGCCACCTCCTGTTGACCCGCCCTGGCCATCGTATATGACATGTCACAGGTCTTCTCATCCTGCATATCCCAGTCAAAAAGCTGGCCATAAAAGGCCTTTGCCGCAGGGACATCGGTTGTCATCAACTCATTCCAGCTAAACGCGCCATGTTGCCTCATTGTTTGTTGGTCCATTGTTATTTCCTTGTGTTTGAGTAGAGCCAACACCTTAACAACCCACTACTGACAACGTTATGTCAGTAGGTTTCAGGACTCACTATTGTTTAATATATAGGTTAAGAAAGGAATACCCTTTAATATCAGATTTCGGATGAGAATGAGAGGCATTGTGTCACCGCCCCCGGTCCATTTGAACTTCTCGGCCCCAACCGTGTCAATGCACTGTATTTTATGTAGAATTAACTATGCCATCTATCGTCTCTATATCGAATCTGTCCAAAACCTACGCCAACGGTTTTCACGCCCTGAAAGACGTCAGCCTGGATATCTCGCCCGGTGAGATACTGGCCTTGCTCGGGCCAAACGGCGCCGGCAAGACCACCCTGATCTCGATTATCTGCGGCATAGTGAATGCCAGTTCAGGCTCGGTGACCGTTGCCGACCATGACATCATCAAGGATTACCGCACCACGCGTGCCTTGATCGGCCTGGTCCCACAGGAGCTCACACTCGGCGCCTTTGATACCGTCTGGAACACGCTGTCTTTCAGCCGCGGCCTGTTCGGCAAAAAGCCCGACCCTGCCTACCTCGAACGGCTGCTAAAAGATTTGTCGCTATGGGGGAAGAAAGACAACTATCTCATGACGCTGTCAGGTGGTATGAAGCGGCGTGTGCTCATAGGCAAGGCGCTGTCTCACGAACCTTCGATCCTGTTTCTGGATGAGCCCACGGCGGGTGTGGACGTGGAGTTGCGCAAAGACATGTGGGCATTGGTGGAGCGCCTGCGCGAGTCGGGGGTGACGATTATCCTGACCACACACTATATTGAAGAAGCCGAGGCAATCGCTGACCGTGTTGGCGTGATCAACGGTGGTGAGCTGCTACTGGTCGATGATAAGCGGGCGCTGATGCATAAGCTCGGTAAAAGACAGCTGATTATCGAACTTGAACAGGCCGTGGACAGCATTCCTGCAACGCTACATACCTGGGCACTGGAACTCTCGGCCGAAGGGAGACAACTCACCTATACCTACGACCCGCTGAATCAACACACAGGGGTTGCAGGTTTATTGTCGGCCATTAGTGATGCCGGCTTGTTGCTGAAAGACGTCGACACCTCGGAAAGTTCTCTGGAAGATATTTTTATCGGCCTGGTAGGTGCCAAATCATGAACCTCTACGCCGTCAGAGTGATCTATAAATATGAAATGCTACGCGCCTGGAATACCCTGCTGCAGAGTTTTGCCTCACCGGTGATCTCCACCGTACTGTATTTCGTGGTGTTTGGCTCAGCCATCGGTTCACGCATTGAACAGGTCGGCGGTGTTTCCTATGGGGCCTTCATCGTCCCCGGTCTGATGATGCTCGCACTACTGACCCATAGCATAGCGAATGCCTCGTTCGGTATTTTCTTTCCCAAGTTTACCGGCACCATCTATGAACTCATGTCTGCGCCCGTCTCCTTCGTTGAAATACTGATCGGCTATGTAGGCGCTGCTGCCACCAAGTCATTCATCATTGGTCTGGTTATTCTGGCGACGGCGGGGTTCTTTGTCACGATTGAAATTGCCCACCCCGTATGGATGCTCGCGTTCCTGATTTTGACCTGTGTGTCCTTCAGCCTGTTTGGCTTTATCATCGGGCTGTGGGCAAAAGACTTCGAAAAACTGCAACTCATCCCACTACTAGTGATCACGCCACTGGTGTTCCTCGGTGGCAGCTTTTACTCCGTGGATATGCTGCCCCCCGCCTGGCAGACGGTGACTCTGTTTAACCCGGTGGTCTACCTGATCAGTGGCTTTCGCTGGAGCTTTTTCGAAGTGGCCGATGTGAGCGTCTGGCTGAGCCTGACCGTGGTGCTGGTATTCCTCAGCACCTGTCTTGTTACCGTCTGGTGGATGTTCAGGTCAGGCTATCGCCTGAAGCAATAAGCCATCTATGCACATAGCGCTGATTTCATTAAAATGCCTATTTTATTATTTTCCGCGCCCAGCTTCGATTCTAGGTAAATTCGGCGTTATCCTCTATTATTTTCACCCTTGGGTCGCGTAAACCCCCTGTTTACGCCAATTATTGCTCAAAATCCCCGACAAACTCTATCTGTTTTCAGGCGTAAACAGGGCTATTATTAATAAGCATCCCGAATGGGTTCCCGCCAAGGAGGCTATCATGTCACGACGCATCTATTTAACCAGTTTGCTGTTTCTATACCTGTTCCTGAACCTGTCCAGCGCACAGGCGGATGTTGTCCAGACCCCTTATACCGCGCAGAAGGTCGTCTACGACTTCTACTTTGATGAACCCCAGGACATCAACAGCGCCTTGTTCTGGCTGCGCTCGCATCTAAACCCGCTCAGCGAGGCGCCCTATGACATCAGCATTGATGAAAACTCCATAAAAGTTATCATCCACGGCACCGAGATCGTCACGGTGGCGAAGAAAAACTATGGCAAATACAAGGAGGCCGTCGAGCGTATGCGTTATTACGCCGAGCTCGGTGTCGAGTTCAAGGTTTGCGCATTGGCGGCGAACGATTTTGACTATGCCGTCGATGACTTTTATGACTTTATCGATGTCATTCCCTCCGCCATGACAGAGCTGGCGCACTGGCAACTCAAGGGCTATGCCCTCATGCGCCCTGTGATCCTGCAGAAGAAATACCGTAACGAAGAAATTCGCTAACCGGCTTATAGGGTAGGATGAAGTATTAAGGCATCTTTCTTATCATGAGGTGCAGCCATTCCGTTTATTGTTATTCCATATAGGCAAGGTAGCATAGGGCATTTGAGACGTTAAAAGTCTCTATCCCTTATTGTCAGTATTTACATGTATTAGAGGAAAGTGGGGCTCATCCAGTCTCTTGTTATTTCTTCTATTTGCCGATATTCAGGTCAGCCCAGGGTGGCCGTGTTATTAACCCTGCCGTAGATCACTGCGTAAATACGCTCACTGAGAAGGGCTCCTGGATAACCGTAAATATTGTCCCCACCCCATTCTTCTTCATGATAATTGATATTTTTTTATTGTTTTACGATAATTTTTGATCTATAGTCGTTTCATATCGGACACAGGATCAGGAGAATGCCGTCATGGAAAATGAGGATTTAATGCGTATTCAACGGGTTAGCCGCCGGTTCCGGCTACTGTTTTCAGCCCTTGTGGTGATACTGCCACTGCTATCGCTCATCTACTGGCTGGGCTTTAACCACTTCCCCCAGGAATTTGTGCCGTTGCCCATCAGGGTCGAGGCCGAATTATCTCTATTGGCGCGTCTACTCGGCTTCGTTATTAGTATGTTACCTATTGGCGTGGTCATTGCGGCTATGTATATCCTTGCCAAACTGTTCAACCTGTATGAAAAGGGCATTGTTTTTGCGAGCCCCACAGTGAAGTGCTTCAGGCAACTGGGCTGGGTATTAATGTTCTGGGTCTTGGCGAGTCTTTTGTATCTGCCGATGCTCAGCGGCGTAGTGACCTCAGTGAACCCGCCGGGTCAACGACTGATCGCGGCACAACTTGGCCTGAGCGATTTCGTCATCTTGCTTATGGGTGCCATCGTCGTATTGATTTCCTGGGTCATGGATGAGGCACGTAAACTCGAAGAGGAACAGGCACACACGGTGTAACAAGCTTATGGCGATAATTGTAAATCTGGATGTAATGCTGGCGAAGCGCAAGATGCGTTCGAATGAGCTGGCACAGTTGATCGGCATTACCGAACAAAACCTGTCTATTCTCAAAACCGGCAAGGCCAAGGCGATTCGCCTGACCACACTGGAAGCCATTTGCAAGCACTTGAACTGCCAGCCCGGTGATTTACTGGAATACAAGGATGAATGAAAAGAGGACTGCCTGCATATTATTCGACTGAGGCTGCATCTGCACCCCGGCCACGGCGCCTGGTATACCTGCTGGTCATATCAGTTGTTCTACATGTGTCTATTCTAGGCTTTATTCAGTACCCGCCCGTAAGCAACGTAATTAGCATCACAAATCCACTCACGGTGACCATCAAACCGACACCCCCGGTGAAGATTATCCGGCAAGAACAACCCGCCAAACCGGCACAAGCCGTCAAACCTCCAGCCATTATAAATTCTGTCCCGGTCAAACCACGGATAAATGCTGCGCTGTTGATCTCGCGCAGTCTGGAGGAGGTACGCCGCTTTGAGAAAAATCCCCATCCCGGTTTTAATACAAATATTACCGATGCGCGGGTAATCGAGACAAAAATCGAGCCCCCCCTATCAATCTTCAGCCAGGTCGACCAGGCCAGACAATACCAACGCAGAGATGGCAATACCTGGATAAAAATCGCATCCATCTTTGGTGGTTATCAGTGTTTTATCGTCCGGCCGGCCGACCCACAGGACAGCTTCGACCAGGGCGCATGGTATATGGTACGTTGTTGATTCGACTATTCCGGCCTGAATTTCGGATCAACATAACAACAGCGGGGAGACTATGCATTCATCCCCCCGTTGCCTCCTAATGATTCTCAAAGAATCAGATGTTTAACATAATAATTCGTATCACTTCTTCCTCCTGGGAATTTTTGTCCCCGGCGGGGAAACAGATTCTGCCACAATATTGGTCAACTCCTCTGCCACCTCCTTAGCCTTTTCAAGAGCCTCCTTCTCCGCCTGCTCTGCAAATTCTTCCTGCCCCGGTGGGGTGTTTACAGGTTTTGTCGCTCCTTGTGATTTTGTGTTATTAGTCATCTGTATATCCTCCTGTGCCAAAACTAAAGAATTAATACTCTCAATAATAGAGTTACATAAAATGATCCCTAACCATGGTCTTCAGATATAAGACCTCACCTCCTTATGTTTTGCTACGACCGCTTTTGGCAAGCAATATAGCCAACTGTGTTATGCCCTATTCGTCTCTGTTATGGCAGCTCGTGACGTGTGACAAGGTTACTCGGCAAGCGCGGCTGTAGCCTTGGCCGCCGGAAACACACGACGCCAATGCATCAGTCGACGATGTGCTAACCGGGCAGACATTACCCCTGCAGGCATAATCAAGTTTTTTTCCCACTGGATTGCTGCTTTGGCAATCACTGTCACTACAGGAAAAATGCACGCCCGGCAGATCATTCTCCGAGGCCGAGGCGACCGTCGCGGTGCATACCTTGCTGCGGTCTGTTGCGCGCGCCTCTACATCCTCTTCAGATATAGGCGCAATACCCACCGAATCGTTGCCGGGTTCCTCGGTTTTTGAACATGCTGAAAGACCCATGGTTATTATCAGAAATATGAAGACTAATTTCATAGAACTCTCCCTGTGGGCCATGCCACTTAAGCCGTCTATAAAGATTCTTACCCGTTGAAAGATAATAGCCTTCTCAGTCCTGCATTTAACTCAGTAGCGTAAGAGAGTAACTATTTATCGTATTTATCAGTATCCGGGCGTGACTAAGTAAACTCGACTGTGCAACCGTGCCCACAGCCACGTAATATATTTTACCCACGGCGGGATTAAGTCAACTAAGAAACCCACTTTCGTGAATTTATAGGGAATCATAACTACAGAAAAAATGAGGGTGTACTAGTAAAACTACCTATACAAATACATATCATAGTTAACATCGTATGTCGGGCCAGATTAAAGACTATTTAAGTGTTCTTATTCTGGCCCGACTTACGTAAAAACATGCGACGCTCTTGGCATTAATGCTTAAGGGTGATGGCCCCTGCATTTCTTGCGTTTTGCCTTATTCAACATATGCTTGTCGAACAACACCTGTTGATCCGCTTTCAGCTCCTTGCGCACGGCAATCTTATGCGCGTACTTCGCCTTCAACAGGTCTTTTTTCAATACGAGTAGTTCATCTATCTTTGCATCTATGGCCCGCTGATCAGGCTTGTCGGCGGTTACCAGCACCGCCAGATCAATCTTGATGGTTTTCATTCTGGCCTTTATCGGATACTTGACCTTCAGGTAATCCACTTTCATTTTTTTGATTTTGAGTTTCTGCACATCAGTCAGTGACTCCTTCCATGACGGGCCGTGACCACCGCCATGCATCATCTTAGGGCCTGACCCTTCGCCCTTGCCAGGGCCGTGTTCAGCCATGATAATCGGACTAAATGCCAGACCTAAGAGCAGCGCAACGGTGGCGGGCATTAACATGGTGTTTTTCATTAGAGCTATCTCCTTATGTGGACGGGACACATAAACTACACCTAATTTTAAGAACTGCAATAGAAATAATAGCCATTGTAAAATTTATGGAAAGCTATAAGAATTTACTATAGACAAGCGTCAACGACGCCAAGTCAAGACTCAAGTATGTATTGAAATGGTGTAAACAGTGGCTATAGCTACGCACGTGAATTCCACTGTCACTACATTTTTAAGAGATGGCAATACCTGGATAAAAACCATATCAATATTTGGTGGTTATCAGTGCTTTATGGTACGTCCGAATGATCCACAGGACAGCCTCGATCAGGGCGCGCGATATACGGTGCGATGTTGCTTTTTAGTATTCTTGGATCATTGGGCGCTATGAACTAACGGGTCCTAAACATGGCGACGAAAATAGCTGTCAGTAATGTCAGTATTGATCTTCATCAGGCCAAACTGTAATTTATCGATAAACTTATGAAGCTCTGCCTGTTTCAGTTTTTCCGGGTTGGCAGAAAGCACGGTGTCTTGTAGCTGTTTGATATGCGCGATACCCTGCTTATTTTTTGGCAGGTTCTTCAGACAGTTTTCCACTTCACACAGGGCATGGTAAAAGGCACGCGGGAATTTTCGTTCTTGTAACAGGAATTTCAGTACATCGGGGCGGCGTACCCTGACCTGCACGATGCGACGATACATCTGGTAAGCAGTCAAAGATTTCAGAACACTCATCCACTGTATGTTTTCATAAGGGGTAAGGCTCTCGTGTTCCTCTTCAAGCAAGTCGGCCGAGCGCACATCGATAATACGAGTAGTCATATCGGCGCGTTCAAGGTTTCGACCTAATCGCAGGAAATCATAACCCAGGTCGTGGTACATGGTTCCCGCGAGTTGCCCAGTAATGGTTTGCGCACCAAGAATGACCTTTTGCAAATAATAATGTCGGTTCTTTCGGGAAATTCCGGATTGAGCATTTGATTTGGCATAGATATATAAATCATTAATGCTTTCCCATGTTTCGCGCGGGATAATATCGCGAATGGTCCTGGCATTCTCGCGTGCCAACTGTAATGAACCTATTATAGAACAGGGATTATGCAAATCCGCAATCATGAATTTCAGGATATTGCGTTCCTCACTACTATCATAGTGTTCATGAAAAATCTCCTCGCCACCCATGATCTCAATAATCGGCTCCCAGCCCACATTGGCGCTACGTGGCATATCCAGCACCAGGTTGGTCGTGACATTGATAAGGCGTGCAGTATTTTCTGCACGTTCAATATAACGGGCCATCCAGTAAATATTTTCAGCAACACGCGATAGCATGACTAGTTAGCTTCCATATCCACGATCCAGGTGTCTTTTGAACCACCACCCTGAGATGAATTAACCACGATCGAGCCCTTACGCAGGGCCACACGTGTGAGCCCACCCATAGTGACATAGGTGGTATCGCTGCCGGATAAAATAAACGGGCGCAAATCCAGGTGACGCGGCTCTACCCGGTTACCTATAAGGGTAGGCGCAGTCGACAGTGTTAACATGGGCTGCGCAACGTAGTTACGCGGATCACGTTTTACCAGTCGTTTGAACTTGCTATGTTCCTTCCTGGTCGCATGCGGGCCTATCAACATGCCGTAACCACCCGATTCGTTGGCAGGTTTCACCACCAGTTGATCGATATTATCCAGTACGTAGCTACGTTCATCCTTATTATTACACTTATAGGTAGGTACGTTGGGGATCAGAGGCTCCTCTCCCAGATAGTATTTAATGATCTCCGGCACATAGGCGTAAACAACCTTATCATCTGCCACACCTGCACCGGGCGCATTGGCCAGGGCGACATTGCCCGCTTTCCAGGCGCGCATCAGGCCGGGAACACCAATCGTCGAATCCGGGTTAAAAACCTCCGGGTCGAGGAACAGATCATCGATGCGGCGGTAAATAACATCAACGCGCGACAAGCCGTCAACTGTACGCATATACACCACGTCTTTATCATCAACGTAAAGGTCATTTCCCTCTACCAGTTCCGCACCCATTTGCTGTGCCAGGTAGGCATGCTCAAAATAAGCAGAGTTATAAATGCCCGGGGTCAGCACCACAATCTCGGGTTGCGCCACATCGCGTGGTGAGATCGAGGCCAGTGTGTCATAGAGCTGGGACGGATAGTCATCTACCGGCAGTATATTGTAGTCTTCAAACAAATCTGGAAACACGCGTTTCATGACCATGCGGTTTTCCAGCATATACGACACGCCCGAGGGCACGCGCAGGTTATCCTCCAGCACATAGATAGTGCCGTGCTCATCGCGCACCAGGTCAGAGCCACAAATATGTGCCCAGATGTGGTTTGGTGGTGTAATGCCCATGCACTGAGGTCGGAAGTTAACCGAGTCCTGCAATAGCGCAGCGGGAAAGACCTTGTCTTTTACGATTTTTTGTTCGTGGTAAAGGTCATCGATAAACAAGTTTAATGCCTGAACACGTTGTTTCAGGCCCCGCTCAACCCGATTCCATTCTTTTTTATCAATAATGCGAGGAATAATATCGAACGGCCAGGCTCGGTCGATGGAACCCTCCTCCTCGCTGTACACGGTAAAGGTAATGCCCATAACGTGAATGGCCAGTTCAGCAGCGGCTTTGTATTCTTCTATTTCTCTGTCTTTGAGGTTGCGAAGGTAATCGCAGAGTGGCTTGGCTGCATCACGCGGTTTGCCCGCAGCACGGATGAGTTCATCATAGATGCCCTGTACCTTGTAACTCCCCCATCGAATAGACATAAAAACATGCTGGTAATGAACCTGTAACCACTATATCAACTTGAATTTACGTTGTAAAATCACTGCGCATGGCCGCGTATTTTATGTTATTACTATGCGCCTTACGCACACTTTCAGTGCAACTTAATGGGAAATATCACTATGACAGCTTGTGTAGCAATTAAAGTAGATGGCGGTATTGTGCTGGCATCCGATTCGCGCACCAATGCCGGTGTAGACTACGTGCGCACCTACAGCAAGATGCATACCTTTAACTGGCCCGGTGACAGGACACTGGTCATCTTGACCTCTGGTAACCTTGCCACCACCCAGGCGGTGATTAATCGGGTTAATCACGACCTGGACGATAAAAATGCAGACTTTAACCTGCGTAAGGCAAAAAAGCTGTTTGAAATCGCCCATTACATTGGCTCCATTAATCAGCAGGAGCAGGCTGAGCATGCGAAAGCCTTCAAAGACAACCATAAAACCCTGGAAGCAAATTTTATCGTCGGCGGGCAGATTGGTGAGGAAGAAGATGACATCTATCTGGTTTACCCGGAAGGCAACTATATTACGGTTTCTCCCGAGACCCCCTACATGCAAATCGGTGAAACAAAATATGGCAAACCCATTCTGGATCGCATCATTACACCTAAAACCAGCCTTAACGATGCCGCACGTTGTGCCCTGGTCTCGCTGGATTCAACCATGCGCAGTAATGTGTCGGTAGGTCCGCCACTCGAGCTTGCTATCTACACAGCAAATTCACTCACCGAACCACGTTATACCAAGATTGACCTAAGTACTCCGTTGTTTACCGATATTCAAAACCGTTGGGCGGAGGGCCTACAACAGGCATTTCAGAACCTGCCGAGGTTTGACTGGGAAGACTAGGCGGTCTCAGCTCGACATGACGACACGATGGATGAATCCCAGTTTGTTAATTACCGTTGGTGAATGCTCAAAGGGGTAGGGATCGGGAAATCCCAGACTGCGATTTAATTCGTTCAGCGTGCGCATGAGTTTGACCAGTTGCCCGATGATGCTTCCGAAATCGTGAAACTCAAGCCAATCGCGTAGATTATTTTGGGTGTACTTAATTTCATCACCCTGAATACCCACATGGTGATGGCTGGCCGTCTCCAGCACATCCATAAAGTGCAGGTAGTGTGCCCAGCTTTCGGCCCAGTCTTCCCAGGGATGGGAGCTGGCGTAGGCACTAATGAAATTATCCTGCCAGTTAGCCTGTGCGCCATATTGATAATATTGTGATAATGCATTTTTGTAATCATTGCGCTCATCGCCAAACAATGCACGAAACTCATCAAGACGCTCCGTTCGAGCAATAAACTGGTCCCAGTAATAGTGACCGATCTCATGACGAAAGTGACCCAGTATCGTGCGATAGGCCTCATTCATGCTCTCGCGGATTTTTTCACGTTCACTGTCGTCGGCCTCCAGAATATTAATGGTTATGGTGCCGGCATTGTGGCCTGTCATAATTTCTTCATAGGTCACCATTTCCTCAGAGAACATATCAAAGCCTTTGATATCCTCCATAAAACGAAAGGCCAGACCATGATCCTTGTCCTGATGATAGGTAGTGATCGGCAGACGCAGGGTTAATAAGGTATAGATAAGACGGCGTTTGGCGCTTTCCAGTTTATACCAGCGCTGTTCGTTCTCGTCCTTGCTCAGGTCGGGTATCACTTCGTTCAGCCGGCAGGCGAGACAAAAGTGTTCGTCCTCTTCGGCGGGGATCAACCAGTTACAACCATGGCCGGCCAGATAATTGCCACATTTATGAAAGCGTAGCGCAGAGCCTGAGTCCGGCTGCCAGTCATCCCCCTCACCCTGCAGCAGGGGTAGAATCGTCAACTGCGCGGGGTCAAAACCCAGTGTCTTGCCACATTGCAGACAAAGATTGTTATCGAAGTACAGGGTGTTGCCGCATGTACACGTAAAGGTTCGCAAGCTTTTTTCCTCTGTTAATGAGAACTAATCATTTTCATCCACATCATCTGTATCATATTGACCCGATAAGCGGCGGCGAATATGCGACCAGGACATGCCAATCGCTAATATGAGTGTCATGATAATCAGTCCGGCATACGCATAGAAACGGATACTATCCTCAGATTTCAGACCCGCATCGACCAAAAACCACAGTATTGCCACACACAAACTACTTACTAGTAACAAGCCTATTCCACCAAGGGAGCGTAACGTTGCGCGGATAAAGATCACCCAGCCAATGGCCAGTAAAATACCGGCAATAATCTTAAGTGGGTCAAGTGGGAAGAAATTTTCTAATGCCCAATGATAATAGGAGTAGCCCTCAGGATTATAGCTGACGAATACCACCAGCATTGCGAATAAGAAACGCAGGAAGAACCCGGTCCAGGTAAGCTGTTTTATCATGTAACGTTCTCTTTTATTTTATTACTCGCCAACAATTATATTAGCAGCCATTAATTTCTGGCAGTGATTCTTTTATTCCTGCAACTTCACCAGCATGGTGAGTCCATTAGCCTGAATTGTAAAGGAAACTTCATAAAAGAGTCGCGTTTCTGCTATACAAACCGACCAGTAGTCATCCTTTACTTGGGGCATGTGACATATGCTACATTGTTGATTCTTGCACTTTGAGACCCCCCTATTGATTAATTATGAAAATCCTAGTGATATTACGAGGTTAAGTAATAGCACAATGTGCATATGATTAGCATCTGGCTATAACTTCCGCGTTAACGTTAAATGTGGCATATGCATCTTGTCTCTTAAAAGCTTGCAAGGAGAAATGATATGAAAAACCAATCTAAATTATCAGTGATATTTGCCTGTGCATTGTTACTTACCGGCACCACGGTGTCAGCAGCGCAACAAGGGGGCGGTAGCGATCGCGCAGGACAAGGGCCTGAACGCGTCGAAATGGAAATGGAGAAGCGTACCCGCCAGGAATCACCTGACGATGACGCCAGTAAGACACGTGAAAGTATGCGCACCACTGAGGAAATGCAAAAAGAGGCGGGTAAAGGCTCTGACATGGCTGAGCCAGAACGCGAAACCTCCCGCAAGTGGTGGGAGTTCTGGAAATAATCACACGAATAGACGAATAAGTGAAATATCCGGGCCGGTCTTGCAGATATTTCTATCCTAGCCAGGGCAAATTAAAATGGGGCCGGCTCACACCGGCCCCTATTATTTAGTTCAGTCCTTCTATCGTTAAGCCTTTTCAGTTTATGCCCGCAGCAATTAAGGCAAAATTGCGTAGCGCATTGGCAATCCCTGCAAGCCGGGCGTCAACACCCTGGACATCGTGGCGTTCTGCAAGAAACCGTGGATCATTATAAGTAATATTGACATTGCCATGGCGATCTTCCCAGAACAGGAATTTTTGCGGTAAATCGATACCGATCCGCTGATTCGCTTGCATCAGGGGGGTGCCGACATTGGGGTTGCCAATGACAATAAGAAGTGGGGCGCGTCGTTCATTATCGTCTTCGTCATCTTCGTTTTGAGCAGAACTGTAATCGAGTACCAGAGGGATCCTGAAAGCAGGAATAGCCGAAATGGTAGCCAGGAAGGTTTCAACGGTAACGTCAAGGCTTTGCAGGCTCTTCACAGTGAGCAGTCCTTCAGGGGCATCGCTCACACGCTTGATTTTACTGTCGATCAAACCCAGCAGGTGATCTTCTAAGCGGACATCATGGCGATCAATCAGGTAGCCCGTTGCGTTGACGTCGAGGTGTACTTCGCCGTCACGCTTGAAGACCAAAAACTTTAAGGGTAGATCGATGCCAATGGTTTCGCTACGTTGTAAAAGACGCCGCTCGATGCGGCGAGGTTGTCTCGCGAAAATGACTTGTGTTGGCGCAAGTTCAAGACCTACAGCGGCGGCAGACCCCGCGTGGTCAACCGTAAGTAGAATGTCAAAGCCCTCACTGCGTAAAAAATCACTTAATAATGTGACCGTATCAGGGACATTATCGGCAACCTGAAATGAATCTCTTGAATCATTGATTATCGATAACTCATCATCGCCAGCATAAGCTGAAAAGGGTGCTAAAAGGGACAGGGTTAGGATGCAGTAACAGCTAAAGAACAGGTTTCGCATTTGACGACTCTCCATGTGTTATGTGTGACTTCCATCAGGCTCATCGGAAACAGTGCGTTGAACCGTAGAGACGAGTATATACAAAAAAAACAAACGGGGACCAATGGAAAATAGTTATAACTAAAAAGCCTCAGACTCCATCTGCCCGTACTGACCGTAATAATTCGGCGTTATGTGTGCCGAAGACCATAGGCAGACTGTCCAGGTCTGTCAGTGCCCTCTCGCAGATGGCCACTTTCGCTGTTGCATAGCCGGGTGCGAGATATTACTTATTTTCGAACCGGGGGGATCGCAGATCAGCGGGCGTATCGATGTCATGCAGCACACCCGCATCATTCGTCTTGATGGCCACAAGATGGTCAAGGTGTTGCTGCAGGATAACGCGCGCACCGCTGTCGCCATCGAGCGCCGTCAGTGCCGGATAAAACGACGCACTGAAGCCCACCGGGTGACCACGCTGCTCGTGGTAAAACGGCGCGGCCAGTGTCGCACCGTTATTCATGGCAGCAACGATCTGTCCTGTAGTCGTCGCAGTGACATAGGGCATGTCGGCAGGTAGTAGACACCAGCCGTGACTGTCTGCACTGGCCTTGACTGCACAGGCAATGGAATAGCCCATGCCCCTGCCCGCTTCCGGATTACTCACCCATTCGATACCGAGCCCCTGCAAGCAGGACTGAACAGCCTCATCCTCCGCACGCACTACCGCGATAAGACGATCACAGGGCGCCAGTGCGGTGGCGCTGTGCGCAATGAGCGGCTGACCGTTTATCTCTACAAGGAGCTTGTTGGTACCAAACCGTCGGCTGGCACCGGCGGCCAGCAGGAGGCCGGTTATGTCAGCCATGCTGACGCGCGGTCTGTGGCCGTGTTTGCGCGGCCGTGTTGCGCGCTGCGATCAGTGCCGCGGTAATGGCAATGGCAATTTCGGCCGGTGTACGACTGCCGATATCGAGGCCCACCGGTCCATGCAGACGTGCGCGTTGCTGGGGGCTGAGACCCATGCGTTGCAAGCGCTGCAGCCGGGCCTGCTGGTTTTTTTGTGAGCCGAGGGCGCCAATATAGAAGGCCTCGGTCTGCAGTGCCGCGGCCAGTGCGGCGTCTTCTAACTGTGGCGCGTGCGCCAGGGCCAGGACAACGGTCTGGGGGTCGGGCGCAAACGCTGGCAGGAAGGTCTCCGGGGCGGTGCTGACCTGGACGGTGCCTTCGACCTCCCAGCCGTTGGCATACTCCGGCCGCGGATCGCAGAGGGTGACGGCGTAATCGAGCATGAGCGCGAGTTGTGCCACGCGCCGGGCCAGTTCGCCGGCACCTATGATCAGCATGCGCCAGGCGGGGCCAAAGGCCTTGTAGAGGTGGTCGCCATCAAGGCGTAGGGCGTCGTCGGTAGTAGGGGGCTGCAGTTGGGTGGCGCCGGTCTGCAGGCAGACCCGGCGAACGATGCGCTCGCGGGCGGTCATGTGCGTCAGGACGGTGCGCAGTTGGGTGGCGTTATGGAGGGTCTCGACTACCAGCGCCAGGCGGCCCCCACACGGCAGGCCGACACGACGGGTGGTGCCGGTGCTGATGCCGTATTCGATCTGTTGCGGGCGCGGGTCTTCAAAGTCGCCGCGCAATACCCGTTGCACGAGGTCGTCTTCGACACAGCCCCCGGAGACGGACCCGACTACGCGCCCCTCGGCCTGGATCGCCATCAGTGCCCCGGGCCGCCGGGGGGAGGAGCCCCAGGTACGGACTACGGTTATCAGTGTCACGGCGGCGCCGTCGTCCAGCCAGCCGATGGCGGTATGCAGGACTTCGTTATCGGTGTTGCGATCCATTAGCTATGTAATGTAATGGGCAGACTGCGCACGGGCTGACCCGTCAGGGCAAACACGGCATTCGCCACTGCCGGTGCGGTAGGCGGCACCCCGGGTTCGCCCACACCGCCGGGGGCCTCTTCACTGCTGACGATATGCACCTCGATGGCCGGACATTCATCCAGGCGCAGCAGCGGATAATCATCAAAGTTACTTTGTTGAACCCGGCCGCCACTAATCGTAATGGCACCTTTCAACGCCGCCGTCAGGCCATAGACAATACCGCCTTCCATTTGCGCACGGATGCTGTTCGGATTAACGTTCATACCACAGTCCACTGCACAGGTGATGCGATGCACGCGCACCCTGCCCCTGTCGATGGATACCTCCGCCACCTGGGCCACAAAACTGGCAAAGGCTTCCGCCACGGCGATACCGCGGGCATGTCCTGCCGGCAAGGCTGTTCCCCAACCGGCTTTTTCCGCAGCAAGCTTGACGACACCGGCATGGCGTGGATGCTCGGTCATAAGTGCCAGGCGCGCGGCCAGCGGATCCTGGCCGGCAAGTTTGCACAGCTCGTCAAAAAAACACTCGGTAATAAAGGCATTCTGTGAGCTGCCTACCGAACGCCAGAAACCTACCGGCACCGGCGTATTGCTCATGGCATAGGTCACGCGCAGGTTATTGACGTGATAGGGGATGTTTTTAGCACCTTCGGTACTCGACCAGTCATGTCCGTCTGCTGCGCTATCAGGAAACACCCGCGCCAGGATAGAAGGCCCGGCAATGCGATGCTCCCAGGCCACAATCTTGCCTTGTGCATCCACACCCCCACGCAACACATTGTAGGTGGCCGGACGATACTGGTCATGCATGACGTCGTCTTCACGCGTCCAGATCACTTTCACTGGCTGACCCGCAAGCTTGGAACACTCCACCGCATCAACGATAAAATCCTGTTCCGAGCGCCGGCCGAAACCACCACCGAGAAACGTGGTAATCACCTTGACCTTATCACGCGCTAAGCCGGTAATGCGCATGGCGGTTTCCTGGGTAAACGTCTGACCCTGGGTGGGTGCATACACATCGCAGGCATCGACGCGCACATCGGCCGTGGCATTCATCGGTTCCATACAAACATGGGCCTGGAACGGCACGGTATACACGGCCTCTACCGTCCTGGCCGCAGCGGCTAGCGCCGCCTTGACATCGCCATCGTCACGCTCGACCAGGCCCTTATCTACCGCGGCCTTGAACTGCGCCTCGATAGCCGCCGAGTCCAGCGTGTCATTGCCGGCCTTATCCCATTCGATGCGGAGTGCATCACGACCTTTCTTCGCTGCCCAAAAGTGCTCGGCGATGACGGCCACACCGCCACTGATTTGCGCCACTTGTTTCACCCCGGGCACCGCCAATGCCTGGTGCGCATCGAAAGACTTCACCCTGCCACCTTGCACCGGGCAACGGGCAACGGTAGCGATAAGTAAATTCGGCAACTGCACATCCATGCCAAACACCGCGGCACCGTTGACCTTGTCCGGTGTATCCAGTCGCGGTAACGGTTGTCCAATCAGTACAAACTCGTCCGGTTCCTTGAGGAGCACCGCATCAGGCAACGGCAACTCGGCAGCGGCCCGGGCCAGCTCCCCGTAGTGCAGACGGCGGCCACTGGCCTCGTGCAGCACTTCGCCGTTGCGCGCCTGGCATTCGCTGACGTCCACCGCCCAGGTAGCAGCAGCGGCCTGCAATAACAACTCGCGGCCGGTGGCACCGGCCTTGCGTGCAATAGTCCAGAAACCACGAATCGCCGTACTGCCACCGGTATGCTGCCGACCGAGAATGGGATTGGTATAGGCCTTATCGGCTGGCGCATGTTCGGCGCGTACCCTGGACCAGTCGGCATCGAGTTCATCGGCGATTAACATAGCAATACCGGTCAGGGTACCCTGGCCCATTTCCGAACTGCCGACGCGAATGGTCACACGGTTATCACTATGGACAGTGAGCCAGGCATTGGGGGTAAACGCTGTCGGCGCTGTTTCTGTCTCGGCCATAGGCATTGTCTTCGGCGGCGCAGGCTTTTCATCGCATCCCCCGAGGGAAAACCCTATCAGCAGACCGCCACCCGTGGCGGCACTGATTTTGAGAAATTCACGGCGTTTCAGTTTTATCTGTTTCATGTCACGCCCCCTTAACCTTGCCGGCGGCCAACTCCACCGCTTTCATTACCGCTGTGCGAATACGGGGATAGGTGCCACAACGACACAATACCTCGCTCATGGCTTCCTCAATATCCGCTTGCGTCGGCTTTGGCTTGCGTGCCAGCAAGGCGGCTGCCGTTAATATCTGGCCGGACTGGCAATAGCCGCACTGCGGAACCTCTTCTTCTATCCAGGCCTGTTGCACGGGGTGGGAACGATCAGGTGAGAGCCCTTCTATGGTGGTGATTTGTTTGCCGGCTACGGCAGACAAGGGTGTGACACAACTGCGTAGCGGCTTGCCGTCCACCAGCACCACACAGGCACCGCACACCGCGATGCCGCAGCCAAACTTGGTGCCGGTGAGTTGCAGGCCGTCTCGCAAGGCCCAGAGTAAAGGTGTGTCGGCTTCCATGGCCACATCATGACGCTGGCCATTGATGTTGAGTTTCAGCATGCTTGCCCTCCGTGGTGTATGACGAACCGGTAGAAAACCTTAACCTATCATAATGCCGTGCGGTTGAGGAGAGGTACAATCACTGTCCAAACCCTTGTGACAATATTCAGTAACGCTAATATTCAACAATGGCGGCAAACGTAACCGGCCTGGGCTAATCGCCTTACTATCCCTAACCCAAATGAGTAGAGTCGTTACGCCCTTCGCCCCTAACCGTCCCTCTGCCCGGAATAAAAAAGCTTTTAAGAAGCCATGTAAAAATCAATTCATTCGCAAACCTACGCCGCTTTTCTGGATCACCTACCTGAAACGAGGGAAAAGACCGGCATGCCCCAGGAACAACCGAGCGAGACACGATCCTTCGTCAGCAAGTCTGAGCGTGGTGTTCGGTGAATCGATATCGATGAGCTGTGCGAATTATATCGCCAGTGATACATGGCTGGAATAAGTTTATAAAACGTTAACCAGCCTCTTTGGTTAAATATCCGTTTAATCGAGTCTGACGCTATGGGAATCCATCGTGTCTTGGTATCGGCATGGTTGCATTACCAGCCGGCATCATAAGTTCTGGCTTTGTAAATCAATTGAATAAACAACATATCATTGACCCCCCTCGCAAATGCCCCCACTGCGGAAAACCTATTGAATAGCTGCTAAATTCAGTATGCCTCAGAGCACAGCATGCGAATATATTATGCCCCGGTTTTTACTCTAACCTTCAATATTGCAAGCACTCAGACCCTTGATTTCACACAATGATAACTTCTACTTTTTCTCAAACTTGTAATAAGCCTGGTTCAGGTAATCCAGTATATTCGCGAGTTGTTGCTTAGTCAGATTAAAACCTAAATTGTGATTACAGTTCCCAATCTGACCCTCTAGCCCCTGTAAAGAATGCACCCTGCGGTCATCTCGGGTATAGATACCGCTGCCATCTCCACCAAACATACCCACGTGGCAGGACATACAGAGTTTATCGTGCAACGCTTTACCTCTCTGGCCATTGGCCTCTGTCTCAGCCGCATGGGTGACGCTGGACAGGAAGAGACAGCTGACGGTAAGTATCGTTTTGAGTAGGGAAATTCGCATCATAGTCGGCTCCGTAACAGTTTCGTTCAGTGTACAGGCATTTCGTGTGAAATGGATGCAGGCAGCGCCTTATCCTCGGTCAGCTTTATTATGAGTACTCTGTCTCATTGATGGCCACATCGTTTCTTTCGAAGCCGATACTTCTGATTTTGAAGTTTTCCTGAGAGATGACAGTACAATTTCTGCCGGTATTTTTTGCCGCGTAGAGGGCGTTGTCGGCTTCTTTCAGCATGCTCTCCAGCGTGACCGGCGCCGGGCCACTGGCATAGCTGATGCCTGCGCTGAATTTCACGTTGTGCGTCGCTTCGCTTGCATCAGTGCGCTGAGCCGACCAGGTCTCACGCAACCGATCGATGGCCTGCTCTGCCTGCTCCGGGCTACTGTTCTGAAAGAGTATAACGAACTCCTCACCACCATAGCGCGCAAACAGGTCTCCCTCACGCAGGCTATCATGGGTTAGCCTGGAGAAATGCCTCAGAACCTGGTCGCCAACCGCGTGGCCGTAATGGTCATTGACCTTCTTGAAGTGATCGATATCCACTACAGCCAGGGCCAAACTGACTCTATCTCGCCTGAGTGCCGCCAGCAATGGCCTGCTTGCCTCAAAGAATGCTCGCCGGTTCAACGCCCCTGTCAGGGGGTCTATGGCGGCCTGGTGACGCAGCCGCTGGAGGATACGTTGGTTAGTCATCAACAACAGTGAAAAGGTAAACACCATACCCATGACAATACTGCTGTAAGCGCAGATCAGGTCGACCGTAGCCGAACCACTGGCTCGTTGCAGGTCGCCGACCAGTGACAGCCCACGTGCCAGCCAGCCCAGCGTAACAAAGGCCATCGCCATGCCGGCCATGTGCGTGACGATATAATGTTCTGATTTTTTCCGGTACAGCTCCCAGATAATCATTGCAGAAAATGACACAATCGACAGGCTGGTCACGGCAACCCGCCAGCCGGGTAAGTGTGCACCCGGTAACAGAATCATGATAAAGATGACCGCGAAGACGGGCAGCAAGCCGTAACTGAACGCCCGCCTGCGGTAGAAATGCCTGATACCCATCCAGGCCAGAAACCAGCCGGTATTGACCATGCCGACCCCGGCATCACGCACCAGTAAGACAAACAATGGCGGCTCTGCACCACTCGCCTGATCACTGAGCAGGATGGCCGCAGCGATCAATAGGCTGCCAATGGCCATCAGGGCTTGCGCGATACCCCAATCACGCAACCCGACTTCCCGCGGGTTCTGCCGCCAGCTCACGAGTAAGGCTATCGCCTGTATCATCAGGGTCGTAAATTGTATGAACAGCAACGTGCTGTAGATGGTCATGACGCGCTACTGCCCGGCCCGATGCGCAGCCTTTTTTGCATGGCTGGCGGTCGCTGCTGTTGTTGTTTTTGCCATGTCCGCACACACAGCGACATGCCTGGCGTGCGGTCCCGTTTTTTCCCCTAGCATCCTGATTTCACCTCAAACTTGAATCAGACCTTTAAGGTAACATCCGGGGTATTTTCAGCTTTGTGGTAATTACCACATTTCACTTAACATCGCTCATGGCCCCTGTCTGGGCAGGTAAAAGCCCAAAAACCGCCAAAATCTTCTACACCCTCAAGCGAACGAACGGCGTATGATTATGAAAAGGCCACTGCATCCGGGGAGGACATACCATGACCACCAGGATAAATACGGGGCTGTCCACAGACCAGCTCTTAGATACCGCCCTTAGCCTGAGCAGGGAAAAGGGCTGGGAATCGCTCAGTCTGTTAGAGATTGCTCACAGCCTGCATGTGCCCATGACCGATATCTACAGGCTTATTCAACAGAAGGATGATCTTGCCGAGTATCTGTTCGATCGTGCCGACCGGCAGATGCTTGCCGAAACGGCGCAACAGAATTTTCAGCATGCCTCCCGGCAAGGTCGTTTGCAGTTATTAATAACTGCCTGGCTGGATACCCTTGCCCCCTATCGGCCCATCGTCAGGCAAATGCTTTGCTACAAACTCGAACCCGGTCATATCCACTTACAGGTGCTGGGGCTTCTGCGCATCAGCCGCACCGTGCAATGGATGCTGCACGCCGCCGCAATGAAAGACACCGGACTACGGCGCATAGCCGAGGAAATCATCCTCACCAATCTTTATCTGGCGGCATTTTCCTACTGGCTGTTTCAAGCACCGGATGACGCCCGTATGCAGCGCTTTCTCACTAACCTGCTATGGCATTACCGTTAACTTCTGGATAGATAGGATAAATAGTGCAAGACAGCCTCGAAAACTTACTCTATCCGGAATAACTCGGCGATATCCGTGCCGAAGGCCATCGCCAGCCGGTCCAGGTCTGTCAGACTCATTTCGCACAGGCCCGCCTCGATATCGCACAGCCGACTAATCGACATCGTACTGGCCTCGGCGAGTTGTTTAACGCTCCACTGATATTGCCGGCGCAGGGTAAAGACATTGCGGGCCAGGCGTTCATGGCTGGGGCTGATACCGGGCTGGTCAGCAGGCGGGCTGGGCCGTGGCTGCAAACTGAGTGATATCTCGTCGCGCAGGATGGTCAGGCTCGTATGGGCGGTAATACCCATATTCACTTGCCCCCTTTCTACATGGTTCACCCTCACCTCTATCGGCCCATGGGTGAACAAGGCCCCAAGGGGCGCGGTCAGGTCTACCCCAAGCCCTGGCTGGATGGTAATGGCCTGGCCGGGTCTGCGTGTGAGTACTAGCATGAGTAAGCTCTCCTTGCTTCTATTGAATACTATAGTATGTAATACTATATGCTGTAGACGCATAGTCACGCAAGGGCCAATTTATGGCCCATGAGCAAAACAAAAAATACTGATTTGACTGAACGTTTCCCGGCTGTATTAAAGGAACTTAGGCTACAAAAGGGAATTTCTCAGGAAGAACTGGCAGACCGTGCCAGTCTACATCGCACCTATATTTCTCAGATAGAACGAGGCCTTAAATCACCCTCACTGCGCTCGCTTGGGCAGATAGCCGATGCCCTGGAAGTCACCTTATCGAACTTGATAAAGAAAATGGAGAAATAGCCACATACGCTACAGGCTGTCTCCCTCATGATTCACTCTGCCCAACTACTCACAAGCCCCATGAGGAAAAGCATTGAATATACCCAAGCCTCTGTTTATTACCCTGCTGGTGTTACTGAATGCCGTACCGGTCTATGGCGTGTTCCAGTGGGGCTGGAAGAGTTTTGACCTGATCTTTCTTTACTGGCTTGAGAATCTCATTATCGGCGTGTTTATGATCCTTCGTATAGTGGCACGCCGCTATAGCCACCCCATTGAGTTGGCCTTGCCGCTTTTTTTAGCGCCCTTCTTTACCCTGCATTACGGCTTGTTCTCTTATGGCCACGGCACATTTATTATCAACCTGTTTGGTAAGGGACTGGAAGGTGAACTCGCTGGAATGCACATTCCGGAAATTATACTGCCGCTTATTGAAAGTCGTCATTTATTCTGGCCAGTGCTGGCATTGTTTGCCTACCAACTCATTGACTGGATAAGGGATACCAGTGAGCGGGGGTTTGGCAGTGATGGCATTAAGGATCTAACGACCGCACCGTATCGACGTATTCTGGTGCTGCATATCACCATCCTCGCATCGGGCTTTGCACTAGGTGCAATGGATGAGCCTTTAACAGGGTTACTTCTTCTCATTATTTTTAAGACGGGCATGGATATCTATCATTGGGACAAAGACGAGAAGGCCGCAGCACCCAAAGATATACAGCCGGTAATGAATGAAAAGATTAAAAAAAGGATCGATGCCTTTCTGGATAAGCCGACGATTACGGTTAATGGCGAGGAGATTCGTTACAACAACTTCGACGAGATGAAAGCATCAAAGCACTACAATTTAATGCGCTCCATCGTGCGCATGGTCGGTGGCGGCAAACACATGCAAGACATTGAGGCATATATAGAACAACAAGCCAAGCAACGTGATATATAGAAAAAATAGAAAGGGATAAAAAAACCCTGTTTCCCGAACACCAAATATCGAATCTATTTACGGCAGTTTTTTATTGTTACCGTGTGATCGATCTTATTGGTGAGCTCATCGAGATCAGGGCAAAATTGCGGGCTGAATGTGCAGCCAGTGGTTTGGTTAAGCTGTTGCTTAATGCGTTCGAGAATGTGCTTGGCCTGTTCATTGTAGGCCACATATTCCATTGCGGATGCGATCTTTGCCTTGACGAGGCCATGCTTGGCGACATTAGTCGCCGGATGGGTGATAAGTTTTTTCCTGTCCGCGGAGTTTTTCAGTATGTCACCGCGCCCTTTAATTCCCCCACCTTGACCACACTCATTCCCAAATGGAATAAATATTATACATAAATGCCCTATTATAATATTAATCAGCATACTCTAACCTTTACCTCACTAGCCATAACAGCCAGGAGGTAAATGTCATGAAAAGAAAAATGCGCGGAATCATAGACCCCTACGGAATCAGTTTAGTACTCGTCATCATCGGGGGATTCTTTTTTGAGGCCCAGCAAGATGAAATGCAGCAGGCGCAATTTAGCCAGTCCGTCACCAACAGCGATCAGGCCATTGCACAAAAGACAACTGATGCCAATAACAAGTGAACTCTATTGACTCACCCTCACTGTGATTATCAGCTTACTACTCGTCTTCCCGTATGTCTTTGTCAGAACCCATCGTCTGGGTTTTTTAAAAATGCTAACAAAGTCGATACCCGGAGTATGCTCCGTTCGAGCAGGCCTGAGCACACTGTGCTTACCTGGTGCGTATGAATGCCGGGAACCTGATGGTCACTGCCCAGTTAATAATTACTGACATAGCGTAATGAGGGATCGGGGATAATAAGCGGTCTACCCTCAGGGACTCCGGTCCCTCCCTTTATTTCCAAGTTAAAGGCGGTGGCGTCATTTAATTCATGATAAGGCTACTGTATAAACTTAATGGAGTATTCGGAAAAAACGGGAGTACTCCAGTCTGCCCCATATTATGCCTTTATTAGAAAGACTTAATTCTCCAGTCCCGGGCTGTATTTTGCTATCCATGAACCAGACGATGATATAACCTACGCCTGTTTTTTAGCCATCTATCTCAACACACAAAGGAACGGGTTTAACCGACAATGTTCAGAATTCGTAAAGTTCTCGATAACACCTCCAGCGCTAACCGCGAGGCTATAAGTCAGGTCCTGCCTATTCTTGCCGAGCAATTCCCGGCCGCTCGCAAGGAAGAATTTAAAAAACTCCCGGAACAGCTGCACGACCCACTAAAATATGAATATCGTTCAATCCTGTTCGTTGCAGAAAACGGTGTTGGTAAGGTCAAGGGCTTTGCCATGTTGCTACATTTGCCGGATATCGGCATTGCCTATCTTGAACTGATTTCAGCCGCCCCGGGGCGAACCGGGGGCGGCATTGGCAGCACGCTATATGAATATGTGCGCGAGGAATGTCAGCTACTGAAGGTAAAAGGCTTATTCTTTGAGTGCGCCATCGACGACCCGGAGAAGATTAAAGACCCTGCCATATTGAAACAAAACATAGCTCGCTTAAAGTTTTATGAGCGCTACGGTGTCTACCCGATCATTAACAATATTTATCCGTCCCCCGTGAACCCTGGCGATCAGGATTTATATTACCTGATGATGGACGACCTTGGAACCAGAAGAAAAATAAACTCCGCCCTTGCACAGAAGATTATCCGCGCCATTTTAGAACGCAAATACGGTGATGTACTATCACGATCGCAAATCGATGATGTCGTGCTTTCATTTACTGATGACACACTGCGTTTCCGCGAGCCACGCTATGTATACAAACCTGTCGCCATTAACCGAAGCCACAAGGACAAGGAATTCATTGCGCTGGTCGTAAATGAAGGCCATAGCATTCATCACGTAAAAGACCGTGGTTATGTCGAGGCCCCGGTACGCCTGTCGACCATCCTTACCGCGCTCGATAAAACCCAATTATTTAAGCGTGTTGAACCCAAGCGAGTCAGCGAGAAGTTGATTAAAAAGGTTCACCTGCCTGCCTATGTAGATTACCTACGTCGTGCCTGTGCCCAAATGGCTCCAGGCAAATCTATGTACCCGCTTATCTTCCCGTTGCGTAATTTATCACGCCCGCCAAAAGATATTGAATTGCAGGTGGGTTACTATTGTCTGGATACTTTCACACCGTTAAACAGCAATGCCTATCTGGCTGCTCGTGGCGCAGTAGATTGTGCCGTTACCGCTGCTAATGCGGTATTAGATGGCGCTCACATCGCCTACGCACTGGTGCGTCCGCCGGGCCATCACGCTGAGCGTCGTGCCTTTGGCGGGTTTTGTTATTTTAATTCCGCGGCTATCGCGGCCCATCATCTCAGCGACTATGGCAAAGTTGCTATACTCGATATCGACTTTCATCATGGTAATGGTACGCAGGACATCTTCTATGAACGCAATGATGTGCTCACGGTGTCAATACATGGTGACCCGCACTTCGCATATCCGCACTTTGCTGGTTTTAAAGACGAAATTGGCAATAAAGATGGTGAAGGCTTTAACATTAACTTTCCATTACCGGAACATATTACTGCAGAGAAATATCGCCGTACGCTGTCTACTGCCTTAAAACGTATTAAAGTCTTTAACCCTGCCTACCTGGTGGTCTGTTTGGGACTGGACACCGCCAAATCGGACCCGACCGGGACCTGGGATCATACATTTGAAGACTTTTTTAAAATCGGTCAATTAATCGGAGCACCCAAGTACCACACCGTTGTAGTGCAAGAAGGCGGTTACCGCACACAAACCCTGGGCACCAATGCCAAACATTTTTTTCAGGGATTATGGGCAGGATTCTTTGGGCAGGATAAGGCCAAAAAAAAGTAATTATGATCAGGGCACAAACTGAGGTAACCCACTTTTAGTCACTGGCCACATTGAACAGTAAAATAGTCAAACGCCAGTGTTTGATCACAACCTTTATCCCCGGAAATTGAAACCTGGGGCTTGGCAGTAATCGTATAACTCTGTGGTGCTGGCAGGTAAGTAAATCTAGAATATGTATCCCCAAGCCGCTTACATGCCTTTTCCTTGATAAAGGCCTTCATACTCGCGCCCTGGAGGTAGTTATTGACAGCACCACACGATCCCGGCCGAACCGAATAGATTTCGTTTCATGGATCCTTCCTCCATAGTATGGACTGATGATTGCTTTACATGACTACCTCATCATTTTATTACACAATGGTTTGAATGATAATGACCATGATACAGATCAAATCTTCACGCGAATTACCCGATAATTTGAGTCTGATCCTAATTACCAGCTTTTATTTCACAGTTTCCCAAGATGTTGTTTTACCCAGTCCCTGATGAAGCGCATGTGAAAATCGTAATAGTTATCATCAATCCAGGCGTCGCCAATATGTTTGCGCATCATTAGTTGGAAGCCGAGCAACTCGAATTCACGGATCATGACAAACGCAGGTAACAGCGCCTTTTCCTCGTGCGACAGTTTGCGCACGCTGGTATAGCCGCGCAGGACAGCGCGCCAGCGGGAGGCACTTTGATCATCACGCAGCGTCCACCACAGTGTTGCCAGGTCATAAATCCGCCAGCAGTAGCCACTCCAGTCAAAATCGATCAGGGTCAGTCCCCCGTCGGGCGACAACATGACGTTACCGGTATGCAGGTCACCGTGACACAGGCCAAAGTCCAGTGCCCCTGCCGGGGTGTCGTCAAGCAACACCTGTAGATGATCGGCAAGCCGATGCAGGTAGGCCAGGTCCCTGTCACGCTGCGCGAACAACGGTGAAAGTCCTGTCAGGGTCTGCGTGACGAGGAAATCAAAATCCATCGTCCAGCGTTTTGCCGGCGGCTGGAAGCGGTCGGCGGCGTTATGCAGTTGGGCTGCGAGCTCCCCCAGGCGTAGCATGTTGGTATTGCGCGGACCGGCGTTCCTGCCCAGCAACCGCCCCGGCACGTAGCCAAACAACGCGCCGTAGCGGGTACCTTCCGCCGTCTTTACCGAAATATAACGCTGATTATGTTTGTTACGCTTCGGTACCACGGCACTGATCTTTTGCCGCTTTATGAATTCGAGGAAACGTAGTTCTTCCTCGAAATCCAGCACGGGCCACCAGTCCTTACGGTTCAGACGGAACACGTAATCCTGGCGCTTGCCCTTGATGAAAAAATTATCGTTGCAGTTAAGCGCCAGAATCTTGCAGTCACTTGCACCAATCGTCGGATAATGACGTTTAATCACCGTCAACAAGCTATCAGGGCGAATAACAGAATGTTGCGCTTTGAGCATGTCACTGTCCCCCTTGTTTTTGTTGGTTAGCGGGTTTCTGGCCATAGATATAATACTGCGTCATATCATGCCATGCGCCCTTATCGGTGGCACGCTGGCGGATATCGGCCTCGTAATCCTGCTGGATACGCTGGCGGGTTTCTTCTGTCATGCCTTGCAGAGGGTGCGGGTACTGTCCCGGCGAATACGATTTCAAGCTCAGGAAATCACCCATATCGTCATCAACCTCCAGATACTCTCCGTCGTTCTCTTCATAAAGACGAAAATTATCAAAACCCGCCAGTTCGAGCATGTCGCGGGCATTGTCGTAATCGCCCGCCGGGATATTGCAGGTGAACTCATAACCATGTTTTGCCATGGCGCGACGCGCACCATCACCCCAGAAGAAGGAGTTCGACGGCGTGGCATTGAACCCGACATGGCCACCGGGTTTCAGCAGCTCAAACCAGTGACGTAACGTCGCCTGCAGGTTACTCATCCAGAAAATCGCCGAAGTGCAGTAAATGCGATCAAAACTGTTGGCCGGAAAATCCAGGTTTTCGCCATCCGCATACATAAACTCGAGGTTATCGAGCTCGGTTGCGGCAAGCTTTTCGTTGCACTTGTCGAGCATGCCCCGGGAAATATCGACGCCAATCACATGGCCAGCCGGGCCAACCCGCTCGGCGGCATAAAAGGCAATCGTGCCCGTCCCGGTCGCCACGTCAAGCACTGCATCACCCGGGCCAGGCGGGCAATAGTCGACCGCCTGAATCGCAATCCCCCTGTGCCACTCACTGTTGTCATAGTTTTTGCTGCGCTCATCGTATGAATCGGTAATCGTACGGTGATAGCCCTGCCTGTCAGCGACCTTGTTATACAGGGGTAAATTGATCGACTCGACATAGCGCTTGAGCGTCGCCCAGCTGGAGTAGCCGTATTCACGGGCGACAATGCGCTGCGCATCGTTGATCGAGAACTTCGCGGTCAGGATCTCGGTATCAGACAGGTTTTTATAAGCGCTATCGTTGTCGCGCAGGCGTGCACAACACGCGCGATCGCCCTGTCGGTGAAGCGCACGCAGGGCTTTAGCTTCTTTTTTCAGAAACTCGAGATGTGGTTTGCTGGGTAGAGATTTCATAGAAATCCTCCTTTCGTCATTCCTGTTGGCCGCGAGACAGGTAGAAAGAAGGACATAATGTATGTCATTAAATAATAGGTGGGGATCATCCCCTTTCCGCGGACCCAGCTGTGCCCTACTGCACTTTGTTCAGTATAGCAAAAACGCGCAAGATGGGAAGCTGTCGATGCAGGGGCAGAGCACAAATATTCTATTATTATTTCGAGTGATCTGCCCCTTGATTACATGGGTTTCAAGTGTCCTGATCCCTTGATTTCCATCAGAGAAATGAAAGGCAGCGGTGACAAATGAGAATCATTAGTATTTTAACCTATCACCGACCTTTTTATCCGTTGAGTAGATGAATAGCATAAAATAACGTACTCTAACTCCATTTGTTCTTTCAGGGAATTGAATATGCGAATTCAGATTATAAAAGTTTATCTCCTTTTGCTTTGCAGTTCTTTATTAATCTCCTGCAATAATCCACCGACAGAAATCACAATTGGTTGTGATGTACAGGAATTAATCACTGCTATTAACACAGCTAATAATACGGCCGGTAATTATCATATTCATCTGGCACCAGGTTGCACTTATAGCTTCACTTCAAAAGATAACAGTAATGGTGGACATGGTGCCAATGCACTTCCCCTCATTACTAGCACCATTTTCATAGAAGGTCATCAGGCACGCCTCGAGCGTTCTCAGTCGGCATCGCAGCAATTCCGCCTTTTCTTCATCTCGACTAATGGCAATCTCCGTTTAGACGATCTAAGCATCGCTAATTTCTATAGCATTGGCATTCCTGACGAGATCGATCGTGGTGGCGGTGCAATCTATAATGATGGCGACTTGCTCACTGTTAACGCTGTTATCTTCGAAGGCAACCACAATGTTGCAAATGGCGGCGCCATCTTTAACAAAGGCACTTTGATTATCCGTAATAATAGTGTGTTTAATGGCAATAACGCGAATATTGGCGGAGCGCTATACAACACAAACATAACAAACATCGCTACATATATCGAAGATAGCCGCTTTGAAAACAATATTGCCCAAACTGGCGGTGCAATATACAACACCGGCGGTGATTCGGACTTATCAATCAACACAAGTGAATTTACCGACAATGTTGCATTCGACGATGGCGGCGCCATTTATACTTCACATGGTGAAGTATTGATTTACTCTAGTACTTTTTCTGACAACCGCGCTATTCATGCGGCCAATCCAGGCAGTCGTGGCGGCGCCATTTTTTGTGGAGATTGCACACTCTCCCTGCAACAAAGCACTTTCAAGCTCAACCGCGCCGATGGCGAAGGTGGCGCAATATATAACCATGACGGTGATTTACGTTCTATACAAAAAACCACCTTTGACAACAACCTTTCTGATAGAGATGGTGCTGGCTTGTATAATCTTTCTGGCACCTTCACCATGAAGGAAGTTTCCTTCGTGTTTAATAACGCTGACCCCTTTCAGGCCAGTGGCGGCGCAATCTACAATGGCGGAACCGGAACTATCGAGAAAGCTTATCTGGCTGCGAACGTCGCCGAGCATGGTGGGGCCATATACAACAACGGCTCAATGAGCGTGCTTAACAGTACTTTTAGTGTAAACAGTGCCCGCGAAGATGGTGGCCATATCTACAATGGGCAACAATTTGATATCAGTTTTAGTACATTAGCTGAATCCCAGGCTTATCATGGGCGAGCTATATTCAATGCTGGTAGCAGTTTACGCATCAAAAGTTCAATTCTTTATAATACCACCGTCCACCAAAACTGCACCGATCAATCCGGTACACTGCAAGCACTCGGGGTGAATCTCGATAATGTTGGAGATTGCCCTGGCTTTAGTATCGTCGCTGATCCCACTCTCGATGCAGTGAAGAACAATGGCGGTTATGCGCCAACCTATGGCCTGCTTTCCGGCAGCCCTGCCATCGGCGCGACAAATGATTGCACCGACCATAACGGCATAACTGTCAACCAGGATCAACGCAACGTCGCTCGACCACAACCACCGTCCACTGGTTGGTGTGATCTCGGTGCTTACGAGGGTGAAGTTATTCCTGCAGCGCCTCCCGCACCACCTCTTTCCAAGAATACGTCTAACCAGAGTATCGAACATGAAAACCTATAACGGTAGTTGTCACTGCGGCGCGATTAAGTTCGCTTTAAACTGTACTGCAATTACAAAAGGCTTACGTTGCAATTGCTCAATTTGCCGTCGCAAGGGCACCATGATGCTGGGCGAAGCCGTAGACGAAGCGGACATTACCATCGAAGCCAACCCGGAAGACATCGGCCTCTATCAGTTCGATAGCAAAATCGCTAAACACTACTTTTGCAAACACTGCGGTATTTATACTCATCACGAAACAGCCCGCTATCCCGGTAAATACCGCGTCAACCTGGGCTGCCTCGATGAAGTCGATCCTTTTGCGCTGGAATATGATGTGTTTGACGGAAAGAATTGGATGCCAGAGACTTAAAAAATGGATTCAGGTACCAGTACTTTCTAATATTAGAGAAAACTGCGACCAGAACCTGTGGTTCAGGAAGTTGCCCTGACACTGGAAGTGTAGGGTACTCATAATTGCCTCGACCCATTGGAAATGGGTGAGGTATCCATAATTGTCCTGACCCATCGGAGATGGGTAGGGTATCCATAATGAACCTGAATAGGTTCTATGGTGTAAACCTGAATAGATTCTATGGTGTAACCCTGAAAGGGTTCTAAGTGAGTTCTGACCCCTTTTATCATTACGTATTCTATCGATGCCGGTATTGGCCACGCGCAACGTTGGCGTTACTATATAAATACGTTTTTTTCATCACGTTCACCCTCTACCTTGTTTTTTATCCGTTTTTGTAGGAGAAACATATGCATATATCCAAACTGTCTTTACTGCCTATGCTTGCTGCAGTCGTCGCGACGCCTCTACTGGCCGAGGAACCCATGACCATCAGTGTCAAGCGTCTGACCCTGGATACAGCGAGCCGCATCGCCCAGGCCGCCATTAAGCAGTGTCGCAAGGAAGGGGTGCAGATTGCCGTCACCGTCGTGGATCGCGCTGGCCACCCGCAGGTCGTAATGCGTGATGTACTGGCCATGGATATTACCCTGACCATCAGTAAACAAAAGGCCCACACGGCTATGGCCTTCAATACCCCACTTTCCGAAATGGAAGACCGTTTCAAGGGCGCTTACGCGGTACCCAAGATCGACGGACTGGTGGTCAGTGCCGGCGGTCTACCCATTAATATTGCTGGTACGATCCTCGGTGGCGTTGGTGTCAGTGGTGCACCTTCAGGCGTGACGGATGAAAAATGTGCCAAGGCCGGTGTGGATGCGGTACGCGCGGATCTGGAACTAGAAGGCTAGCTAGCCTGCGGGACGACACAGGGAATGTCTCCCGCACTCGCCATTAAACGTGGTATGTCCCCTATTATTCTGCAATGGATGGCGGTCATTCAGAACAGGGCATTACCAACCCATTCCACCTTTGCCCCTGCCTTTAATTCCGGCGGTCAGCGTGAAGCGCATAGCCTCTTCCATGCTCATGTCCAGGGGACGTACGGCACTGCGTGGCATCAGCACGGCATAACCGCCAATCATGTAGCTCAGGGGTAGATAAACCAGGATGCTGCCTTCTTCCCGAAAGCCTTCTGGCAGGCGTTCTGGTACCGCCTGAGTAACGAAGCCAATCACCTGCATGCCTGTGTCGCCTATCGCAACGGCGACTACCTGCTCGAACTCCTTTTGTTTATCCGGAGAGAAATAGTCAAAGAAATCGCGGATAGCTCTATATACCGATTTAACCAGCGGCAAGTGGTAAAGAATCTGCTCTCCCCAGGCAAATAGACGTTGCACCACGTAAGCATGCATCAGCAGTCCGACCAAAAATATCATCACCAGGCCGGCCATTGAGCCCATGCCGGGCCAGTACAGATTTTCCGGTAGCACCAATCGAATCACGCTCCCCAGCGCAGCCTCCGTCGAAACCACGAACCAGTAGAGGAGATAAAACGTGAGTGCGACCGGCAGGAGGGTAATCAGGCCGGTAAGAAAGGTTTTGCTTATGGATTTCAGCATCAGGTGTCTCTCCGCTAATAGGGGCGGTAATTAATAACGAAAATAAAAAGGGTCTGCCCCTGAGTGATCCTCACAAAAATCATGCCCACGACTGTAGCAGGACATGTTGTTTAAGTGCATGCATTGCCTCGGTGTATTCATGTTGCCGGGATACGATACCCTTGTCCAGCACACGATAGCCCAAATAACGCGGCCGTGTTGTCGCTGTGTCAAGGATAGGCTCAACCCGTATACACTCCGCTTTGGATTGGGGGCTTATCATCGTGTGACCTCCGATACGGCCCACAAAGTCCCAGCCCAAGGCCTGTACGGCCTTAAACCTCGGTACGCGGTATCCCGCATCGGTAACAATAACGGGGCAACAGTCATCAGGAAGAATGGTCTTTAATGCCAGCAGAAAACGCGCATGCACCTGTGGGTTTCCTTCATATTGCTGGTGATGCGTTTCTTCATAGAGTGTTAAGGCACGACCCCCTACAGGTAGCGAAGCACGTAATAAATGAAATTTACGGCCTGCACTTAAATCAGACCAATCGACGAGGATAACCGGTTGTCGTTGCTTGCCAATCAAACGCTGTGCCAGTGCCTGATAAAGCATCCTACGCTCTTGATGCAAATACCGATTCCCACCGTTTAATATTGTGCTTTTCGTAGGCGGTACTTTGTATGGCTTGACATTGGGTTGATAACGCTTCATTTAGTAGATGAATAGCATGCATGGTTGTCTTCCTGTTCGTTTGGTCACTTACAAGGAGATCAAAGACAGCCATGCATGTCTACTCAATTATCTTTATGTCTAAATTATTGTTTTTGATCGCTTTTTTATGGGGACGCCTCAGACTCCGACCCCTTTAATTCTCTTTCTTTTCCCTCAAGACCGAGCAGACAACACCTGGCTGATCTTAACCACTCGAGCTCATCATCATTTTTACATGTATACCACGCCGTCAAGAGTTCCTCCTCGTGGATCACTTTGATTTTGTTTTTCTTCGCCCCCTTATCCTTTTGTATCTTTTCAAGTAACTTTATCAGGATAGCCCTCGAACTATCATCCCGCATCACATCGACGAAATCGAAAATAGTCCTGATCTTTGCCTCTCTCAATGTATATATTTTATCTCGAAATATCAGATATAGCTTTGCCTGGGCTATCCAGTCAATCAGCAATCGTGGATTAAAGGGTGTGCGTATCAATAATTCGAGAAGGTTAGCATTTGCCATATTCTCGGTGTCATCTATCCCTGCCTCAGACAAACGTGTGCGTTGAAAAAGCTGCGTGCCCTGTATCATTTCAAGCGGCAATGATCTGGCTTCTTTCGCTCGCATACCGATTAGATAGAATACTTTTTCCTTCATATATTGAAACACACGTCTTGGAAACCAGCCAACAAAAAATGCTATGGCAGGTATCCACCCTGGAAAACTAGTGAGAATTTTATCTTCGAAAGCCAGAAAAAATATTATGGCTATGAAATTTGACAAAATTATGCGTACGCCTACGCTATAAAAAGCGTTCGAATCGAGGTCAATCACATAAAGCCTTCGCATAATATAGGTAAGCGACCAAATAAAGGCTCCCATGAATGCAAACACACTAACTTGCAGGTTCTGTAGTGTCCTTATCTTATTCTTACAGTTATCCACACCCTTACAAAGATCGGTGAATCTTCCTGTTTCCCTGGCATTTAAAATACTACCTTCCTCTTTTTCATCAGTGATTTTTGTTACTTTTTCATCAGTGATTTTTCCTAATTCCTTAGCAACCGAATCCAGGGTTATCTTCTTGGTATCTGTTTGGCCATCTGTTTTTTCAAAATAAAACGGACCATCCATGACAATACTTACCTTGGAAAACGATTTATCTACGAAGCTTGGACCATAGACAAGAAGTATCGAACCAAGCATGGCAGTTATTGAGGCAAAGATTACCGGCAATATATAATCTTTCCTTGCTGCCTGGCGAGCCGTTTCCAGTAGTTCCTCTTGTTTCGATGTGTTTGCCTCAAGCGCATCTCCTACTTCCACCAGAAGTGAATATGGTATCCATGCGGGTTCACGCTTTGATTTTGTCCACTTGCACTTTTTCATGATTTCCAGCAAGCGCTTTTGCTTATCCGGGAGTTGCCAACGTAAGTACGAGATGACAGAAAATGAGAAAAAAGCTGAGAAGAGCAGAATGGTAATGATTCGAAATGTATGATCAGCCACATCCATGATGGTTCACTCCTGATAATTTAAACAATTAGTCTCTGAGACCTCTTAACCGACCATCCTGGTAACGTTGCATCTCATAATACAAAAAAGAGACGCTCCATGTAATCATCACAAGCCCGGTTAAGAGTTAAATGGGGTCTGTCCCCTATTATTACTATTGTCTTAAAGGGCACTGACCCCTTAAATTAATATCAGTCCACATACTAATGAGTAATTAGGGTCAGAGTGGGGTTACCTCAGTACCCTTTTATTGTTAAAAATGAGAATGATAACTATTTGTTACCGACCTAGTGGTCTTATATGCTCAAGTGCAGGCCGTTTACATTTGAAGCTGAAATTTGCAATCTTAGTACATGTCTTGCCACTTGGCTCCCGCTGTTTAATGATATAGCTGGTCCAATAAGGTTCGCTGCGGTTCATGGAGTATCCACAATAGAGGTAGTCCTTGTTATTGACCTCCCCCATATAATGACTTGAGACAATATAATCCAAGCCACTATAACGTTTTGCATCATGATATTGCCAATCAGCTGGCGCGCTTATCTGACCATTATTCCATTTCTGGCACATAGGTTTAACATTCATACCGATAATGCCACAGTCATGTAAGTTGACTGGTTCGTGATGCCAGCCATCAAGCTTCTCCGGGCACTGAATGATTTGTGTACCAAATAGAGCACTTGTTGAAGGGGCCTGTTGTACGGGTGGGTCAGCCTGAAGCGGCATATTTATAGTGGTCGTAAGAAAAGCAATAAATAGTATCTTCTTCATCTTTAGATTCCCTCCATGCAAATAAATAGCTATTTAGTTAATGGCACCAGCCATCCTGGATGGTGCGCTAACCATAATAAGCAAACCACATATCGTCACTCTATACATTGATACACATCAAAATATGAATGGTTAAAGGGCTCTGATCATTTTTATTATGGCCCTATTTATATGCTATTTATTGGATTATGGTCCTAATCTGGTTGCACCTTCAGGAATAAGGTATCCGGAAATCGACGAAAAAACTGTCAATGTGCCCGTAAAGACATCCTGTTTTGCTATAGTAATAGATACGTTGGTTCCGGAATCAGCATATAGCCTCACAGAATGTAACCCTCTGTAATATCTTGAAGTACCAATCACGGCCAATTCCGGTAAATCAAAATGATGTTCTGCAGAATTTGCTGATGCCGTGGTGGTAACACTGCTTCGAAACAAGACCTGGCTTGATGGTACGGTTGTCAGCACAGAAAAGCTTTCAATTACCAAGGTGTAACCATCGGGAACTGGATAATGATGCGTCACACTGATGGTATCGGGTACTTGCGAGCTTTGTTGCTGTCTTTGAAAAGGTATTCTCTGAAAACCCCCTTCTATTATTACCGGCAAGGGATCGGCATTAACAACTTCTATATCCACTGTGTTAGTTACGGTAGTTTCCCCCACAATGGGCACAGGGTTTACCGGATCATTAACAACAATGACATCTTTCACTTTTTCTGCGAAGGCAGGCACGCCTATAACAATAAAAATTATCGAAATTGTTAACACGGTAATTCTTTTCATAACCATCTCCTTTTTAAGGTTCTATATTACTGCCAGTTCAATAAAAGGATACTTAGGTAACCCCAGCCTGTCCCCTATTATTTTTTATCGACCCCACTTATTTACTGAAACTGACAGATGGAGAGGTTAATTTTTAACCCCTCCATCCTTGTTATTATTGTTCAAACCTGGTTTAGCGTCTGGCGACCACGACCGGGCCATTGATTGCGGTAAACGCGACGAGGTCCATGCTGATTTCCTTGAGCCTGGAGGAAACCAATTCATGCGCCTGTACCGCCTCGGCATGGGCATTCTTCTTATAGGCGGCGTATAACAGGCCGCCAGGCAACAGGAAGGCCAACACGGCATCACTTCCCTTGGTACGTTTTTGCTCTTCCTGACGGGAGAGCAGTTTTTCATCGTGTTTAAGCGCGATCTTTAGTTTGGCAATCTCATCAACCAGTACATCCATGTTGATGCTCGGAGCCATGACGGTGAAGCCTCCCTTATCTTGCTTCGGAGCCCACTGGACTCCTTCAGCGAAAGCCCATCCTGGCATTCCAATAGCAGCAATCATCGACAAAATTCTGGCGTTACGGATAATTAAAGGTAGCTTAAACATAAAGTGTTTCCTTGTGAGACGACAATTGCTCAATAAGAACATATTATGCTTTGCCAATCCGTTAACGGGTCGAGCGTAAATATATTATTTTTGTGATTTTATATTAAACGAAATTCTGTCAATTTTTCGGTTTTAGCGGAAGTACTGTCAAGGTCATTTGATAGCAGATCCATTTCTATCGGGCTCAAACCCGTTGCAGGTTACCTGTTGCTATTTCCTTTATTTCACATCTTTAACCGGATAGCCTGTAGCGGCTACCAATGCTAAGGCCAACTCAGATGAAACCTGAAAGGGTTCTAAGTGAGAGCCCTGACCCCACTTATTCTTTTAATTTAATATATTATGATCAGGATCATGGCTTCCCCGGACCGATTTGTTAGCATAACATTTTATAACTTATGATTGGGAGAGCGACACCATGAAATACAAAGAGCTTCTTATTATTATCCCGTTGCTTGTTCTAAGTATGGGAACCAGTCCGATATTGGCACAAGAAGAGCCGCCGGAAGAGGAAGAGGAACCCATTCAGGCACGCCCGGTCCCCTATACCCGGCCAGACCCGACAAGCAGAGAGGCTGTGGGCACACAGCAGCAGAAATTGCAGCAACAGAAATTACAGCAGCAGAAATTGCAGCAACAAAAATTGCAGCAGCAAAAATTGCAGCAACAGAGATAGTATCTGGGATCAGTGGAATTAAGTGGGGTCAGATTAAGTCTGAACTACTTCACTTGATTCGTCATTTCATGTGCTCTGACCCCTTGATTTATTGCCGTCACGTGTAAATCGTGGTCTGTTCTTTATTATAAATCACTCCGACCACTTTAATTACGCATAACTCCGCTGATGTATATTTTTCGGTAGCTTACCTTTCTGCATCTTCTTGATAACATCGATCACAGCCTTTACAACATTGTCAATGTCTGTCTTGGTATTGTTGATGGTCGGTGCAATGCGTAGCAGACCTGCGAGTGCGGCAATGGCGTAACCGTGTTCAGTATAGACATGCTGCATAACACTTCCCGGGTCGATGCCTGGTGGCGTCTTGAACAAAAAGACGGAGCTGCGCAGCGAGGCATGGGTGGTAGGTGTGGCAATATAATAGTAGGGCCTTTCTTTGAAGTCCTTGATGACCTGTGGCAAACCTGCGTAAAGGGCGTCTTTGGTCAGGTTGCCAAGATGTGCGATGCGGTTCTCGATCACCTTTGGATTGACGTTCGGGTGAAAGCGCCCCGTGTGAAAAAGCGCGGTAATCCATGTTGAGACCAGGGTCGCGTCATTTTGCTGACCAAGGTAGGAAAAGCGCTTGGCATCCGCATCGATCTCACCCTTGGCCGCGTCATAGCCATAGTCCTCGGGTGTTTTAATGTATTCATCATAACCCCAGTTGTTCGGTAAAAAGCGTTCGGCCGGGCTATTATCAGCACGCATGTAAAGCAGGCCGACCATCTTCGGGCCGCAGGGCCACTTATGGAAGCTTCCGGCGATGCTGTCCACGTCCAGGCCACCGAGCTTGAGGTCAAGTACACCGAAGGTCTGCGCGGAGTCTGCATGAATGTGGACATTATTGCCGTATTTCTTACGGATGAATTCGACCACATCACCCATGGGCAGCAACATGCCACATTCGTTTGACTGCCAGGACAGACTGACCACGCGGGTGTGCTTGTCCATCGCCGTATCAAGTGCCTTGATGATCGGGTCAATACTTTGCGGGTCGGAAGGGATGCGCATATTACTGCTCGGCTGTTGGGCAAACAGATCGGTACCTATGATTCTGACCGAGCCATCATCCCATTTCTTTGTCGCCTTACGGTACTTCCAGGCTTGGAAATTGGTCGGGTGATTCTGATCCCAGACGACGACATTGTCCTGCGACGGATTGAAATAACCCGAATCGACCAGGCCATTGTTCAGGATATTGTTGCCCTCGGTGGTGTTGCGCGTCAGTGCCATCAGGCACGGCGGGGCGCAGGTCGATGCCCCCTGGCCGATCCAGGTCTTGATTGCGTCCGTAGCATAAGCCTGACTTGCCGTGGCCAACTCGCCGCGCAGCGGAAAAGAGATATCACGTGCCAGTACGTTATCTACCCATTGCACCATCTCATCGACGTACCTTAGCGACGGACAGAGGTTGGCCGCGTTCACGGAGGTGCAATAAGGGACAGGCCCTGTCTTGTCACGTGGAGGAAAATAAAAATCGATCAGCCGCTGCCATTGCAGCTCATTACTCGGTTCAAGCTTGTCGCCCGCGAACCGCTGAGCGCCTTCCATGGACCATTGATTGATCATGTCCTCAATGTCTTTAAGGACCGACGACGAACCAGGATTATACGCGACACCGGCAATGGCCTGACGCGGATCGGATAAGAGTGTGAGGGGTACCGAGGAAGCGGAGGCAAGCCCCGCTATATAACCAAGAAACCGACGACGTGTGATTCCGTTCATGTTATTCGCCTCCTGCGTTAGTTTGGTGATTCCTGAAAAAGCATAAATCATCCTACGCCCCCAAACAAGTCACCGCACTGAGAACCATAATTAAAGGGGTTCTAGTAGGCGTCGTTGATTACGAATGAGAATGAGATGCATTTGTCACGTGTGTATCTGCTTCCTGTGGATTAACAAATATTCTTGTTATACATAATATTAAAGGGGTACTGACCCCTTTTCTCTTATTTAATTTTTTAATTCACTACGGAAATACTAATCTGGGTTTCACTGCCCATGGTGCCGATTGCAACATTGGCACTACGTTCTTTCTTTACATACAGTAATGTTGAATGTGTCCCCATGCTCATCGTTTGTGTGACGGTCCAGCCGTTGGCAGTCATTTCCTGTTCAAGGGTTGCTATGACTTTATCTATATCATCACCGCTCGTCATGACCACGCTAAAACCCTCTGGCATCTGCATTGAAGAAATGACTTTGGCAGCGGGATAGATCGGTATATCGTCGGGAAATTCTTTAGGTAGCTTGACATCCTCACCACCCATTAACGTATATTGACTCCCTTCCAGCTCTCCCTTGATAGTTACTTGGTTCTTTGTAATATCCACATCGGTATCTCCCCCTGTGGATTTCTCGATCATCTCTTCCATCGCCTTCTCCTCAGCATCTTGACCACAGCCAGCAACCAGGACCACAAGGCCCAATATGAACAATGGTAGTAATCTCATGAGATTCTCCTTATTTCTTGCATTGATATAGGTCAATACAATGATAAATGTAAATGGATAAATGGGGTTACCTCACTCTAACCCTTCTAATTTTAGAGAAGTCTGTGCTCTGATCCCCACTTATTTCGCGTTTGATAATTCATGATTTCTCATCGCATCATTCTCAATAAGCACCCGCTCCTGCACCAGTCGCCACTGGTCATCGTCCTCTTTCTCCAGCGACATCTCTACGATCTGTTCATTCAGGGTGCCATCCGCCCCCACCACCATTTCAAAAACAGTGAAGTTAATCTGAGTCTCCGTTGCACTGATCAGGTTAAAACCCTTGTAAGCAATGCTTTTTATCATGGCATTTTCAAACTGATGTCTGCACTGCTGATGCCAGATATCGTAATCAATGTTATCAAACCCGGGAACACCCTGTACGCTGACACGTTTTGATATCATCCCCATATGGCCCTTAAGGTCTTTTTGCCCGGCACTTTCTGCCGCATGCGTTAACCACTGCTCTGCAATCTGTTGGGCACGTTCTTCTATCATAAAAACTCCAGTATTTTTTGTTGTAATAACGCCAGTCAAGCTGGTTTCTTACAGGCACACTTATTAAAGATATCCATCATACTAGCAACAAACCAGAAGCCAACCGAATACAAGATAATAGGTGTCAGAGAACAATACTCTCTAATATTTAGTCAAAAGGAACAGATTTATTTGGAGGCTACCGGCGGTTGCTATGAGCATCCTACTCTTTTGCAGAAATTAAGGGCACTGATCCAATTTAATCTTATGATTATGCTTGATTGCAAGACCTGACCCCGTCGTTTTTTTGACATCGCTATTGGCGAAATCGGTCATTTCGACCGTATTTGCTGAATTTTCGCTTCAGCCGATTTTAAAAAAATGGCAAGATAATTAGTATCCCAGCCGCGCTTTTTAAGCGCTTCGGTTTCATTCGATGGGGCTTTAAAAAGCTATTAGATAGTCCCGTAAGCATCACACCAACTACCAATCATCAAAGACAACTTTTTCAAGCTCGATCGACTCTTTTGCATTGTACACCTTCGCTCGACTGTTTGAGCGGGGGTATTGCAAATCCAGTTCAAGTGCAATTCTCCTTTGTTCTTCTGTTAAATTTTCATGTGCGTTCAACTGCTCAAATGCAGCTACAATTTCAAGATGGTCAAAATGAACATCGTAGATGTGGTCTTTTGTCTCGAACAGTAACTGACGCGGAACCGGTAGTAAACGCAGTTTGTTTTCCGAATCCACAAACGGAAAATGCCCTTTCTCACTCTCGCCATTCACATAGTGGACACTAAAACTGTGTACGTAGCCTTCCTTGGCCCTTGGAAACCAGTGGTATCGATTTCGATAACGTGACCACAAATCAAAAGGAATGCCATTCTCTTTTATTGACCTCAGCTCATCAGGAGAAACTGACTCAAGTAATCCTTTTGCCATATAATCATCTGCCTCTTCTGCCGAATCAAATGGCAAATCAAATGCAATACTCGGATCGAGATGCGTTTCTTCGGCTTGCCCAAAGAAAACTTCCACTTTTGATTTTCCTGTTACCCACACAGACACTACACCACCTGGCGCAATGCCTGCCATCATTTTCGTATATACTGGAAATACTTCGCCGGTTTGCACGCCTTCCTGGAATAAAGCAACCAACCGATCGTAAGGCAGAGCAAATTCACCATGATAGAATTTTTTTTCCGCGTAAGAGAAAAACGTGATTTTCAGGCGATCCGGTAAACTATGAAGAATACTTCCATGATTAGACAAGGAATTCCCCCAACCGCCCGTTAGTGTGCCACCAGCAGGAATATACAGGCCGTGGTCTTCCCCTTTAAAAAGAAAAGTACCACTGATAATTTCCATCGGGTAGCCTTTGGGCGCACATTCCGTGGCTCCCCATGTAAATTCTGTCATATTTTTTGCTATCGCATAGTAGTCGACAAAGAACCATAATATAACAGTTAAAACAAAAATCTTATACGGTTCTGCTCTCATTATCCCTGGATTCCTTTTGCAGAAATTAAGGGTACTGATCCAGTTTAATTTTATGATTATGCTTGATTGCAAGACCTTACCTCGTTGAGCCCCTAACCCTGAAGGCTCTGACCCTACTTATTTTATCGCGCTGCCTGCCGGATTCTAATATCAAAGACCTCGTCCTTAGTCGCATTAAGAAATCGAAAGTATTCTTCGTCGCTCAATATCTCTGCATATTGATTTAGCGCTGCATTGATACCCTTGTTCATTTGCTCAAGGTACAGGTCATGATTATCTTCAGGCGCCTGCAAGCTCTTCAGGGTTTCTTCCATTTGCATACGAATCGACTGTAACTGATCTCTTTTGCCCTGACTAAAGTCCTTTCCCAGTTTTTCCTCGATATTGAGATCGAATAAATCCGTTAGGTATTGTGCCTGCCGGATATTGGCAGCTGATGCACTTAGGGTTTGCTCAGCTTGCTTGCCAAAATAACGCTCGAATAGGTGTACACGCGGGTCTACTTCGCCAGCCTTGTCCATCAACCAGTTCAAGGATCTGCCCTGCCAGGGATAATTATCCTGACTTGATTTCATACACTTAGACCAGGCGTATAACCTACGCCCTTCCCGGCATTTTTTACGAAAACAGGTAGAGTTCGTATCCAGACCGTAAGTTCCGAAGTAGGACTCAATGACCGCGTAGAATTTAACCTTGTGCACGGTCTTGCCCGTATGATACAGCCCTCGGTTGGTGGCGTTCCAACAAACACCGACCACCGCGTAGTATGGATCATAAGGCCAGATACAGGGTGACTCGGACATCACATAATTGACATTGCTAATATCAACGCAGTCCTTGTCGCACTTAGTAGTCGTGTCAGCCAGAGGCTCTCCGCCCGAATCGCCTCCAAGGGCCTTCCATGCCCTGTGTTTACCGTCATTGCCGATTGCAACCGGATAAGTGTGTACCGCTATCTTTTTCAGGACGGGCTGCGTAAGCGGATAATTATAAACCTCAAGTTTTTTTCCCATGATATGGGCAGCAGTTGAATCCTGAGTTTCCTGACCCTGTGTTGACGACCATGAAATCAAAAGGCTGACTGCGGTTATTGTTATCAATAGCCGCGCTATAGATATAGATTGATAATTAAACATTGAACTCCTCCGTGAGAATGCCTATGTAAGTGTAATGGGTGTAATTGGGGTCCGAGTAAAAAATCGGAATAGTTTTTACCCGGACTCCCATTACTCTAGAGTTTTTACTCTGACCCCTTTAATTCTTTTTACCTTTTACCTCAATTGTCTTCCCACCATTTTTGCGCCTTGGCGCGATCAAAAGCCGGCAAAATGGCCTTTTCAACCTGGGCACTGGTGAGCTGGGGGAAACGCTGCTGAAAGATCGGCCAGTCACGTTGCCACTGATCCGATACAACAATATCAAATGAACCACCGGAGGCGCCGGCAACCGACTGGTCAATTAGTGGAATGGGTGAGCCCGCCCGGAATTCATCACCCTGGCGTTCATTAACAGTGGCATCTACATGGCCAAGATAGTACATCCCCGATCCATTGGCTTTGACATCGGCATGTAGCGGTGCAAAGAACGAAGCAATAATGGGGAAGGATCTGTACAGGCTGGTAAATCCGCGAATAATATAATCCCCCCTGGCCAGTGGCATACGCAGGTAATAGGTATTTCCCGTAGCCACATTGTCCGTTTCCGCCTTGGCCTTGTCGTCCATGGTGAAATTAATACGGTCCTCACTTCCATTGACAATGGCCTTTTCTACATTGACCACCAACAAGTTAGGCTGATAGTCCGGCCGGTACTTATTCTTGATAGTAAAGGTCATGAGGTATACAGGCTTATCCGGTTCAAGTGGTGTTGTCAGCTCCGGGTCAAAGGCCATTTTCGTTGGGCTGGCACAGCCACTGAGCAAGCTGCCAAGCAGAAACAGGACAGGAACAAGTAGTCGTATATACATGGATTAAGGCCCTCGTTTATTTTTTTTAGGAAATTGGGGTCAGAGCCCAATCGTTTCTTATATTAGTGGAAACTGTGCTCTGACCCCACTTAATTGTTATTTTGTTGGAGGAGGTGGAGGTTCTGGTGGTGGCGGTGGTGGCTTTGGCGAGTAATCTTCTTTACAGCACTTACTGCCACAACAATAGGTGCCCGCTGGGCAGTATTTGCCGCTACCCGGGGGGCACTCGTCTGCGAGGGCGGGCACAGCCAGTGATGCAATAAATAGTAGCCCGTATAGACTGATTAATTGCTTTAACATGTTGGCCTCCTTTGTCTTAAATAACGCTATCAGCTTCAGATAAATAGTATACGTAAAATTAATTGGGGTTAGATACCATTTATTTCTAATATTAGAGAAAAGTGCATCCATAACCTTTGGTTCAGGAAGTTGCCCTGACACTGGAAGTGTAGGGTACTCATAATTGCCTCGACCCATTGGAAATGGGTGAGGTATCCATAATGAACCTGAATAGGTTCTATGGTGTAACCCTGAAAGGGTTCTAACTGTGCTCTGACCCCATTTATTATGCGTAAGGTTCAAGTCTTGCAATGTGCCTGCAAAAGACAAGACCTGATCCCGTCTATTTTTACATCCCACCCATTTCTAGGCTCATTCCATGAGCCAAACATTTATTGGGGTCAGAGCACAGTTTTTTCTAATATAAGAGATTGTGAATATTAGCGTTAATTGTGCTCTGACCCCACTTATTTTTTTTGAAGTAGCCCCTACTACCTATGACTACTCTAACAATAAGGGGACGGAGGGATTATATTTTGACCAACTGATACAACTGTTAATTTTTTAATCCCTTCATCCCCTTTTATTAAATAAATCTGCCCCCTTTGGTTAATCTTCAGGGCTCATAATAATGTAAATGAGAATCATTTGTCACTGCCCCCTTTTGACCTAGTATCCCCTTATCTAAGACTCTATGAAACCTAGGGGGCTTCACTCTGACCCGTTTTTTTTCTTGTAACACCTTACTGCCATGTTGAATTCCAAAGCCCTATTACTTCACACTGAGAACCTCTACATGACCCATACGGGTTCATGTTGATCCAGGTAACACGATGAGCTTCCATTCCAAATACAACAACAGGCCTTTTTATCAAACCAGCTGTAATTACAACACTGCCATACCCGTCACGAATGTCCCTGTTTTGCTCAGGTAAGGATTCGACGTAGTCCTTAATATCGTCGTAGTGATCGCCAAGCTTGAGTGAAAACGCCTGCCGTGTATTGCCTGCTGAAATGGCACCGTGCCCCAGGACGGGGAGCCCGATGGCTGCCACGGGAACAATAAGCGGAGCAGTAAATACTGCTGTACTTGCGATTGCATAACCAGTCTTGGCAGCCTGTCCGAGAGACGCACCCTCATCAGAACTTCCAGCTGATGCATCAGGCTTATCCGGATAAGGGGTCAAATAAGCGTGAGCCGGGTTATCATCCAGCACCCTCCTCGTAAAATCATCCAGGCATTCACTGGACTTGTTCACCTGTAATGGCGGAAACGTCGTGCAGTTCGTGATCTCTGGACGGAAAGCCAAGCCACGAGTCCGTCCAACTATGGTGACAAGCTGGGTGTCGCGATACAGGAGACCATGATGTCTGCCCGTATCAGCACCGTAATAGGTTTCATACCTGTAGGCATGGCCCAGGGCGATATAGTCAGCCCTGAACATATGATTTCCATTGGTAACGGCACTGACCTCTTCGGTCGAGGCATGATGTCCTAGCCGGGTGATCGCATTAAAGTTGACGCCTGATGTGGAACAACCACTTAAGACGAACAACAACAGTAAAATGACTGCCCTTTTCATAAGACCTCCCTTGATAATTGGGGTCTGAGAACAATACTCTCTAATATTAAAAACTGCGCTCTGACCCCACTTGTTCTGGGTACCCCGGCAATGATAGACCTCCTTGTCCGTAATGCGAATGAATATATTTATTATTTACCTTCTGAAGAGATTAACCAGGACAGTCAACACAATGCTGATGATCACCATCGAAGTAATGGGAATGAATATCTTTCCCTGTCCCGTTTGTATACGGATATCGCCGGGCAACTTCCCAAACCAGTTCACTGCCCAGGGGGCGTATTGTAACAATGCACCCACTACCAGCAACGCTACACCCAGTATCATGAACCATTTAGCCATAAGCAACTATCTGTTCTTTACAATAAGGTTGTCGATAATCGAGTCTGATGCCATTTATGTGATTTATCAACTACTGCCTTGTTATTTCCCTACAAGACACCAGGCAAACTCCTGATCAGTAAAAGGGGTTAGCAAATGTTTATTTAGAAATAAGGAAATAAGTGGGGTCAGAGCATTTGATTCGTCAATATATTGCCATTTCAAGTGTTCTGACCCCTTGATTGAAGCAATAAATGGTACTGATCCCTTTTATTGCCTTTTATTCTATATTAGAGAAAAGTGCGCCCAGAACCTCTGGTTCAGGAAGTTGCCCTGACACTGCAAGTGTAGGGTACTCATAATTGCCTCGACCCATTGGAAATGGGTGAGGTATCCATAATGAACCTGAATAGGTTCTATGGTGTAACCCGATAGGGTTCTTTGAGAAATAATGAAGCTCTTTAGAGATTCTAAGTGTGCTCTGATCCCATTTATTATTGAATACCGTTATCCGGGCGTCTGTTTCTACTTATTGACCGGCGATTTCGGATCCAGCAGATAGGCCATGACGTCGCTGATCTGCTGCTGGGTCAGTACACCGTTGTGGCCGAACCTCGGCATGGCGGTGCACGGGAAGTAGGTGTGGGCGTTGTAGATGACCTCGTAGGTGTACTTGAGGATGGCATCGCTGTTACCACGTTGCTTGCCGTAGCCGGTAAGGCTAGGACCCAGCGTGCCGTAGGTGAATTCATCGGGAGCCAGGGCATGGCAGGCATAGCAGTTACCGCCGGGGTTGCGTTTGCTGTGGTTGTCATTGCGGTGGCCAATACGGAAACCGTAACCGGAACGTGCCACTGCTTCACCCTTGCTCCAGTCACCCAGCTTGATGCCGCCTTCCGGCAGTTTGATCGATTCCCGGGCAATGCTGGTCACCTTGCTCGCGGTAGTGCTGTCGATGCTGCGCTTCCCCAGCGCCGAGCACGCCTTCTGAATTCCGTCCTGAGTCAGACGGTCCTGGGTCGTGCCGCCTTCTTGTGCCTTTTCGTTCAAGCGGAAGCCTGCTTTTTCGATAATCAGGTGATCGGCCAACTCCTGCGGTGTCATCGCAGAGTAGTCTGCTGCGCTGGCGTCTTCCGCCACCGAATCACCGGCGAACAAACCGAACAGTCCAAGTACGGCCAGGCCGCCCGCGGTAGTAAGAATCTTGTGAGTAAACATATGTCAGTCTCCTTATGCGTTCGCGATTAGCGTTTCATATCGGGAAGGATGGCCGGCTGGCCTCGCGCGGCATCGGTCCAATACAGGATTAGCGCGATGGAGGCATCGGAACCGGCCTCGACCCGCCCCTGACGCATCTGCCAGTAACAGCCACGTACGCGATGCTGGCTGCTGCGCACGTTGTCGTGTCCCACCCGGAAGGCAGGCCAGGAAATCGCCTTGGTCCATTCTTCGGGCACGTTGATGTTCGGCAAAACCGAGGCACGGATACGCTTGTTGGTGGCACCGTGGCAGGTATTGCAACTGAAATCCATGTTACCGGCACGGCGATAGAAGAGTACTTTGCCGGCGTCACGCATGGTCTTTTCCACCGGATGATTGAGCGGCGGATTCCACGGATAACCGCTGGACTTGCCGGCGATGAAGGTCTGCAGCTTCATCATGTCCGAGCCTGAGCCGTGGCGCTTCTTGACCGCCGGGTCGTCCTTGGGGAAACCCTGAATGGTGGTCATGCAATGCACCAAACGGGTCTCCAGATCCATGACCTTGCCGGTGTCCTCGAAATAGCGGGGCATCTCGACGTAAGCGCCTTCCAGCACGCCGGGACCTTTGCCGAAGTCACAGGTCTCCAGAGAGGCATTGTTGGGTCCGCGCTTTAGGTAGAACAGCGCTTCCCCGTCCTCCGCAGTCCAGTAGGCCGGATTGTCGGCCATCATCATGAGGTTCTGTTCACTTTGGGTGAGGTACTTCGAGTCAACTTTCTCGATGAGCCCTTTCAGCACATCCTCCGGCGCCTTATAAGAATCGGCACTCAGGGTGCCTGGCATGGTCAGTACTATGGGAATTGCAAATAAGATGCGTTTGAACATTCAATCCTCCTTACAAACATGGCGTTTGTTCTGGTTGTTATCGGGCATCTATGTTCCAGTTCGAAGTTAACTGCGTATTAGTCTAGTCTTGATTTTCCGTTCTATTGCCCATCTTAGTATTCCACACAAAAAATTAGATTTTTAATAATAGCTGTCGCGGCTCTGATATTTTCACACTGCGAAACCATGACATTTTTCAGTATTTTACAATGTCTTCGGACTCGGCCGCATATACTGCCGAAGCGGTACTAAGCAACAGGCAGACAAAAGTAAAAAATATGCACTGGCGAAAAAAGGAGAACCTTTTTCTGGCTTTGGCTAAGTTTTAACATGCCACTTTCCGCCTACCTTTCCATTCTCTCTTGCGCCTTTATAACGTGTCCCACCGTATTGATTTCTGAAAATTACACACATGACATTTTCCCTGTCGTTTGAAATAGCGCTATGACCTGAATCTTGCAGCGTCCATCGCTGACATGGAAGGTCTATATCCACAGCGTGTAGCCATCAATGCGGTAGTCAGGACTGTGCATATGCACAGCCACAAAGGTTATAAAAGTACGATATGATAAAAACCGGAATGAATGATTAAACCAGCTTATGCGTTAAGCGTAGTCAGAGAACAATTATTTTAAATGGCTCTAACTCCTTTAATTAGTTAAATTTAAATGACCAGAACAAGCAAAGCGAGTTCAGGAAATGCTTGACGAAGCCCGAAGAGGGTTCTAAGTCACTCCGACCCCTTTAATGCTTTAGAGAAAACTGTGCTATGACACCTTTTATTTGATTAAAATGGGTTCACAATAAGCACATCGCCTGATAAACACATGAGGAGGCAACAATGAGAGTACTCGTTCTTTTATGCCTGGGTATATTCAGCAGCCAGCTGTTTGCGGAGCAAAGCCCGGTGATTTCAACCAAACGCCTGACCATGGAATATGCGTTGAAAATGGCACAGGGTGCAATTAATGCATGCCGTCAGAAAGGAATACAGGTAGGGGTAACCGTCGTCGACCGCAATGGTCAGCCACAGGTCATGTTACGTGATGTGCTGGCGCCTATCCTCACAGCAGAGGTCAGCATGAAAAAGGCCTATACGGCGGCCATGTTTATCGCGGCCACATCCGCGTTGCAAAGGCAGGCTGGTAGCTCACTGGCGCACATGGATAACATAATGTTTGGTGCCGGTGGTTTACCTATCCAGGCAGGTGGTGAGATCTATGGTGGTATCGGTGTCAGTGGAGCACCGGATGGTAAAGATGATGAAAAGTGCGCCCAGACTGGGATTAATTCAATAATAGAAGACTTGGAATTACTATAAGTTTAACCTTACCCTTATCTACTTATAGTAAAAGGGTCAGAGTGATTAAATTTTAATCACTCTGACCCTTTTATTTTTCCTGCAAAAGGCAAGACCTGACCCCATCTATTCATTTATTCCTTATATTAGAGAAAACTGTGCTCTGACCCCACTTATGTTAAAATCACTCCGACCCCTTTAATTTGGAGATTAACAGTAACAGTGAGGTTAAGAGGTCTGGCCCCTTTAATACTGGCAAGTGGTAATTATTTCTTCTTCAAACTTCAGGCATTCATTTTCAACAATAGCTCTAACTACATGTATATCCATTGCTTCGGTGCCAAAGTTTTTATAATACAGAAACATATTTGTATCGTTGAGAGTATTGACGCTTGATAGCGATCCATTCTTATATTGAGTGAATGTGTGTTTATGATACAGGTCGGTTGATCTCATTATTGACAATTGATGAGTATGGCCACTGAAAACGTGTTCTATATGATTCTCTCTTACGAACTCGACAACGGTTCTGGAATTGAAAAGAGGGTCTGAATCAGTATCCAGGATAGAATGATGATTTAGAAGCATTATTCTATCGTAACTATCTTTATTAATTGCATGAGAAAGTGTTCTCAACATTTCTTGATCCACAAAACCGTTGTCTTCATAGAGTGAACAGGTATCGAGGCATACTATCAGGACTGACTCACCATTGACCGTGATGTTTTTAATAAAATTGATGTCAGTAAAATCTTCCTTTATGCCATTGGTATTTCCATCAAGAAAAATATTATTCTTTCTACAATTGTCACGATTTAATGGGCGAATGACTTCTATGTCGTCGATATACTGTCGAAAATAGTCAGCACAGCGCATATTTCGTTTGTCATGATTTCCGGGAATAGAAACGACGTGTTGGCAATCAATTGACTTCAAAAAATTCCCTGCGGCTTCAAATTCATTTTCGAGAGCATCCGTTGTATTATCGCCTGTGTTGATTACAATGTCGGCCTCATAGCTGTTCAATTTCTCCAACAACAATTCACTTTTTCCGAGCCAGTGACGAGGGCCAAAATGCATATCTGAGATGTGTAGTAGATTCATTTTCGTTTCGAGTATATCCATTTCCCTAAGCAGGTGAATTGTGCCCAATAAACAACATTTAGGCTTATGATCTTTGGATCTGGTATCAACGTGCACACAGTCCCGACCAATAGACACAGAGTATGCAGATAATGTGACAATAGCGTGTTCAACAATGGAATAAAAGGATCAGTACCTTTTAATAATATCGCAAAAAGCGCTTCTAACTGGCAAGAAACCATTGGCTATACAAGACGATACAAATAAAAAATTAAACAGCTGTGCGCCTGACTAAATAGAGCGTATAATTACACTGTTAATATTTCTCTGTATCGAGCCTACTGGCCAACATGCCTCTATCCTCCTTATTGCGACCCTGTTTGCTTGCAAGCGAATAGAGCCTATTCATAGCACCCCCTGTTTGCGCTTCTCAAGCTTAATGAGAACGACCAAATTTTAGCGTAAGTCTGTTCATTTGAGCAGCGAGGTGCGCGCGTTATATCTCCAGCGTGATACAGGTGCGTCCTTGATTTGTATTTATGCCTTTTAGGAGCGCCATGACCACCAGCAACGAAAAAGCCCAAGAGTTACAACCCGCCATTATTTCCTATGTGAAAGATCTCCCTAATTTGTGTTCACTTGCCGGCTTGGCCTGCACAATATTGGCGATCTATTTCAGCATTCTTGGCGTTTACTACGCAGCAATGATTGGCATGATATGGGCCGTTGCCTTTGACTGGGCCGATGGTCTGGTTGCGCGAAGAATGAAGGGCCGCACCGGTAGTGACCGAATTTTTGGTGGCCAACTCGATCTACTCATAGACATTGTGAGCTATGGCGTTACTCCCGCGATTCTTTTGCTTAGTTATGGAAAGTTCGACCCAATATTTCTGCCAATCGCTTTCATTGTACTTGCTGCCAGTGCGATACGCTTAAGTTACTTCAGTACTTTCGGTTTGTCTGATGAGTCCAAATACACTGGGCTGGCACTGGATAACAACAACATCGTACTGGTTCTTATATTCCTTTTAGAAAGTGTTCTTCCCGGTGGGGTTTTCTCAATGGTCCTCTATGTCAGTGCTCTGGGGCTGGCCGCACTCAATGTATCTCAAATTAAAACACCCAAATTTTCTGGCAATCCACGAAATGTTTTTTTGCTTGCGTTTTATACGCTTGGAATAACGTTCATTTATGCCTGGAAGCTTTGGTAGCCGGTATCGGCACTGGTAAAACGGTCGATTAAAAACGGCACTGATAATTATTTCTTCGAGGAAGTAAGCGCATGATTGTATATACCGTAGGTACTTTTGATTTATTGCATGTAGGACACCTTGCTTTACTGGAGTACTGTAAATCACTAGGTAGTGTTGTGGCCGTAGGCGTTGCGTCAGATCGTGTTGTAAATTCTTACAAGCCTAATGTGCCTGTTATTCCTCTTCAGCAACGAATGGAAATGCTGAGAGCTTTGAGCTGTGTTGATATTGTGCGCCCCTACGACGAACTTGAATATGTGTCTGGTTGCAAAGAACTGAATGTTGATATTTTCGTGATTGGCGAAGATTGGGGGAACAAACCTCACAATCTTGCGGTGGAGTCTTATCTAAAATCGGCAGGGAAGCAGATCAAGCAAGTACTTTATAACCCCCGCACTTCATCAACCACAATAAAACAAAATGTCATAGCTCAATCTTATAATGTAAGTGATTTTAAGATTGCTGTTGCGTAGCGGCCTAATTAACAGGAATTAAGTTGACGCAGGGCTCAACGGGTCAGAGGGCTAAAGAGGTAATCCATTTAATGCTAGTGGGAAGTAAGATTAAAGGGTACTGACCCCTTTTATTATTGCTACGGCTGCTCATTTTTTAATCCCTCCGTCCCCTTTTATTAGTCCGATTTAAAGGGGTCGGAGTGACTTAGAATCCCTTCGGGCTTCATCAAGTATTTCCTGAACTCGCTTTGCTTGTTCTGGTCATTTAATTTTGACCACTAGCACCCCTTGCTTTCGGGCGACCCCTTTGTTTTTTTCCCAGATTAAAGGGGTCAGACCCCTTTAATTTCGAGTCTGACCCTATTTATCACTGTTACGGCTTAATTATTGAGGCATCATACTAATGTAAATGAGAATCATTTGTCACTGACCCCTTTTATTTCTGAAAAGGCAAAAGACAAGACCTGACCCCGTTATTTCTCCCGTTATTTCTCCAAATATTTTGTATTTCTCCCGTTATTTCTCCAAATATTTTGTATTTCTCCCGTTATTTCTCCAAATATTTTGTAATTAGGACCCCGTTATTTCTCCCGTTATTTCTCCAAATATTTTGTAATTAGAACAGAAAGGCAAAAAGCAAGACCTGACCCCGTTGTTCTTTCGTTGTTCTTTTAGAGAAAACTGTGCTCTGACCCCACTTATTGCATTGATTCTAAGCGTGAGTTTTTTCAAGTACTCTGACCCCTTGATTGAAAGGCAAAAAGCAAGACCTGACCCCGTTGTTCCACTCGTCCAGATGGCACCGCGTTTTCGCCCCATGTGATCTTCACCTGCAAGAACTGGTCGAGCAACGAAGAAGGTGCCGCGGCGGTCGGGCATCATGATAAAACCGGCCCGACAGAGGATAATTGGGCAAAATCCTGGAACTTCTCACATTTCAGCAGGGGCTGTAGCCAGAAGGCGCTCGAAAGCACGGGCGGCGCCGGGTTGATATATTGTTTTGCTATTGATTGAAAAACAGGGGCAGATCGCGATTCAGTTAAAGGGGACGGAGGGATTATTTTTTGACCAATTAGTATAACTGTTCATTTTTTAATCCCTCCGTCCCCTTTTATTTTTATTCGTTGGCAAATGAGAATGAGATGTATTTGTCACCGACCCCTTTTATTGTTTTGCAACTTATAATACCCGTTCCATGAATTCTCCAATTTCCCGCCTCAAAGCTTTCGCGGCGGGAACAAGTAAGCTCTTCAGTGTGCCGCCACCTTTCTCAACTTCATCCACCCCACTCAGCAGTGCGGGTACTGATGTTCTGGGAGAATAAAAATTAGAGCCGCTCTCCGCATAAATACGCCAGGAATCTGATAAACAATGGGCAACATGGTGGTTGAATAACTGCTGCAGCAAAAAACTTCCATCAGAGACCATCCCTGAAACCAAAAACGCCTGCAGCTCTAGCGCTTGCTCAGGTTTCAACTCATCCGACAACAATTGCACCGCAGCACCACAGCGTTTACACCGATCTGCACTCGCATCATACAGAATCTCAGGCTGCGAATAACCCTCACTGAATAACCTGATATTGTTCGTTAGGTCGGCGCCATCACCAAGGAGTCGCCTGCTATCCTCCGCCCATATACCCAGCTTTGCTTGTACGTCTAGACCAGCACATACCAATCCAGCGCACAACAATCCAAACCAATAGTCTGGCTCTACTAGCGGCCCAGACTCTGGACCATTATCAGGCTCCAGAAATAAATGACTGGAATCTTCTTGTATGAGGCGTTGAGCTTGTACATAGCTCAATATAGCCTCTACAAAACCCTCTCCGGCGCCAAGAGCGAAAGACAAAGCAAGTTGCGCTTCTGCCGAAACCCAGCGAACGGCGCGGTACCTAGACCCTTTAAGCCTGTCCAATTCTGCCTTGTACTTTGCTGCCTCAGGCGCCATGGTGGACAAAACGAGAATAACTTGTGCGCAAATAAATTCACGACGCGCTTCCAGTCCATCTTCCACGCTAAGGACTTTTAAGTCTGGCGAGCTTGCATAACCAACCTCTATAAAAGCATCATCTTTGCCTCTCTTCCAAATGCTATTCTCAATTGCTTTGCATACATCAACAGCAACACGGTGTACCGCATCCCACCGCTCAACCTCCTGACTGAAGACTTCATCAGGCAAGAACAAAACTGTTTCTGCTAGCAACTTTGCGGCAGAAACGCTATCTCCCTCTTTAAGCATGGAATGGGCGGCATCCACTCTCAGCCCGAACTTGGTAAACTCATAAGTACCTGGCTGAATCGAGTCAGCCCCAGCGGAAAATATCTGTCTTGCTTCACCCCACAGGCCTAATCGCGCGGCGCTCATTGCTGCCCGCCGAAACGCAAATGGGTCAAGTGTTTCTTTGGTGTCAGGGTTGTTGAATAATTCACGCCAAATCTCAAGCACAGACTTATCATCTTCGACGTGAAATAAAACATTGGCCCGCTGCTCCATAAGCACAGCCGACGACCCATACTCTTCTTCAGCCTCTTTGAGCGCCACAAGCGCGGCATCGCTTTGCTCAAGATACTCCGTCAGAATTATGGCCCTTGATTTTGCTACCTCCCTCCCCAGATTGCAGGAAGACTCACCTCTTGAATAATCGTCTAGACGGTCAAGCACTTCAAGCCAAGGCTCCCAGTCGCTTGTTTCCTCGTGAGTTGCCACCCACGCTGTTTGAACGAATGCACCAACATTCTGCACAAGAGGCCATTCCAGCATCTGATCGAACTGCTGTTTAATTTCAGTGGTTGCCTCACTTTTTAACCAGTGCAGCAACTCATTAAGACTTTCCATGCCTGTTACAGAATGAATTGCACCAATCAATCCAACTTGTGCCGTCGTTCCGCTTTTGGGCAGTCCATCTAAGTCAGTGACGCCGAAAAAACCTTTACCAATATCCGGAAGAATATCTGACAATTCATCGGGTAATTTAGAAGGCGATCTCAATAACCCGCTTATGGCGTCCAAGCGCATTTTGAGCGGTATTTTTGAATTATCCTTCGCAATCACAGACATCCACATCAACACCTCGTTAACCATCCTTGCCTCGGGTTTTGATATTTTTTCAACATCTTCCTTCCAGCGAGCGCACACTTGCGGAATACTGTCTGCATCCAAAGTGCATGCCACACTAAATTGCAGGCTTCTAATAATCACATTAGCTATTTCAGTGCTTGCAAACGTTTCGCCAGCGTCAATTGCGACAAAAGGCAGCCATAAAAGGTGACGCTCAACTTCATTTACGGCATCATTTTCTTCTGATGTTTGTAATTTTATTGCCGTATTCGCAACCAGTGATGGCTCTCCACCCATATATGCATGAAAAAATAGCGCCGCAACTTCGGATGGGTCAAGCGTGTGTTTTGATAGCAATGCACTATAGATATCAATATGAGCTTTCTTCCTCCTCTCTTCAGTCCAAACATCAGCCGAGACCCCTTTCAACAAGGCCGTCACCCGGTACCACTCAGATTCTATGCACTCAATCCATTTGCCAGCCAATCCATCAATAACATCGCCGCCGTTTGCTATCTTGCTTATTCCCTCAGCCAGTTTGAGCGCAACCTTTCTATGCATAAGCACCGAGCTTTCTGATAACAAATAAATAAACTCCGCAACCGGCTCTGTCACAGTATCCCTGAGTAATTGCCTTGCTAACTGCCGCACTGAAGTTACAGCCGTTGACTGGGCGGTTATACTGTCTACGCTCGGCGCAGGCCATCCTTCCGAGGAAAGTTCACTCAATCTGACTTGAACAAGTTTCGGATGCCCCCCGGTCGAAGCCGTTACAAGAGCACTCCACTTATGCGCAAATTTCACTGGGCAGCCTTGCTGGATACACAATGCTTTCACCTCTTCTGCATCCATCTCCGGCACATAAAAAAGCTCAATATTACTGAAGTCATGAATTGCCGCTGAATCGCTTGACGCCCCTTGCGCAGTAAGGATAATGCCGCGCCCAGTTATGTTGGCCCTATGCAATATGAGCTCAAGCGAATCTTTGTATGCACGATGTGCGACAGGACTCAAATCCAAGTCATCAATAACAATCAAGCTAGAGCAGGCGTCTTCATCAATTCTTCGCGCAATCGCCATAAACAGGCTGTCTACCTCGCTTGGTTTTCGCCCGCTTAAAGCAATCCACCACGCATCCGGACATAGGACTGAAGATACCAGCTGCGCTAACGTGGTCTTGCCCTTGTACACAGTCCCCGTAAGAAGCACTACTTTACGAAGATTAATTAGCTCTTGTAGCTGGTTAGTCAGGACAGGTCTTAACAAAAGGGGTTCGGGTAACTTGGGGAGCTTGTCGACCAACAACTCAAGAAGCGCTTCGCCTGAGGCGCCGCCAGCGATAACGTCCGCCACCTTTTCAGCAGGAACAGGCAAGTACACTGTAGTTGCCTCTTCAATCTGACGCAGCGCATCCCCAAAAGTCAGGTATCTTTTGCTGGAATCCCTCTCCCGAATAACCTGCCAGAACCTTGATTCCAAATACTTCTTAACACTCTGGACGAGGCTTAACGGTCGACTACGAGAACTTAGAATCACAGCGATGCGGTCATCCACACTCCTGATAACCGCATCAGTGTCTGGCTGCTCTGTGAACCAGAAAAACCTCCGTATAAGCTGCTCCTGTATAGCTTCGGGTTTCTCGGTAGCCAAAAAAGTTTTGAGCGGACTACCCTCTTTGAGCTTTGTTGAGAGATAGTTGGCTATTTTGGTTGTTATATCGAGGCTTGTTTGTGCCGCTCTCCACAAATCAATACCCTTGCCGCCGTTAAAATTTCCGTCCTTCTCAGCAGCAACCGAACTGGTTGTCAGGAATTGGAACGATACCCGGCGAGTAGGTTCTTTGCTTGCTAGGGACCAGTAATTCTCCAGCGCCTCAAGAGCTTTAGCATTCCCAAGGGAGATTGAGCCTTTGTGTCTTTTTACCTGTACTGCCTTTGCTGAGCCAGTACTGACAACGTCAAAATCTTCCGCCCCCTCCAGATAAATAACCTCTTCTCCATCCCTCAGCCTGAGCCAAGCGTCGATTGACCACCAAGCCTGATAAATTATCCCGTCTATGGAGTCGACAGCCTGTCGACGAGAGTCGCCAGTCAGCTCACGAAGAGGATTGGCGTCCTCTATCTGAGAATTTGCAGATTTTATATCTACGTCAGGTGGAGGGTTATCATTATTCATAGTCTGGACTGCAGTTTTCAGAACTAAAAGCTGCTTAATGCCCCCTTAGGAAATGCACACCCCTACAATACAGCTACAGGACATGCTTCAATGCATTTTTGTACTTATACAAAAGCAAAAAACAGGTCTTTTCAGACGACTGTGGACTCTGTGAATCAAGGGGTCAGATCATTTGATTCGTCAATATATTACCATTTCAAGTCCACTAAGCCTTTTCTGAGTGTCCGTTAAACTAGGGTAAGTCAACCTAACCCCTTTGATTGATTATTTCATAAACTAAAAAATATGAATATAGACTTAATATATACTTATGCTGCTTTATTTGGTCGCCATTTTGAATGGCTCTTTTGAAATGTGCGTTTTTTGGCTGCTTCTTTACGATCCAAATTATTAAGTCTATCGACCAATTCAATAATAGTTTCATTTCCACCATGCACTTCTAGATATACCTTACGAACAAAACGATCAGCCCATTGAGGAACAATCCCTTTACGCTCCCATAGAGATAATGTTTGCTCTTTTGTGCCCATTAATTCAGCTAACCGTTTTTGGGACATATCTATTTCTTTACGCAAGAATCTAAATTCTGTACCTGTAAGTTTAGGTTTATAATGAATCAAATCACATGCGATCGCATGATGCAGATCTAACAGGTTCTCTATAGCTACAGTTTCACCATACGGAGTTTTACGTATCTTAAAACCATTTTTAAGGTAAATATTTCGTAAGCCACACTCCCGATAATGCAAAGGTTTTGCACTCATCGCTTTTCTCCTTAATCAAACCTGTGTTACTACAACTAATTATCTTTGTTATATTTAATTACATTACTTTTTACTGCTATTCCATAGCGGTCACTATGATAATAGGTGTTGAATCTTCATTTCTTTCTATAGCTACCACTACATTGACATTGTCACCAGCTGTAAATTGCTCAAGCCTACACTTCCAGTGACCAGTCTTTATATCTTCGTATGGCCCTTCAAGTATTCCACCGGTCTTAAGAACACGTAGCACTTGTGTCATCGACACTTTACGCTGCCGCATTCTTTTTTTTGCGTGACTCGACCACTCAACACGATCTGTTTCCTGTGCAGCAGTTCGAATGAGTTGCAATGCTCTACGCTGGGTCATTCCAAATTTTACGACCTTTCTCACCAAACCCTCGCACCCATAATTATTATTGGTTACCTGTAAATACTATAGGTTTATGAGCATTTGTCAAACCTACTTTCTCATGTTCTATAATTCTGTATAAATAAGCTTAATTCATTAATTTCAGTTGGTTACACCTAGCTAAACCAATAAAAAAGCCCGCTTTCGCGGGCTTTGTCAGCATTTACTTACAAAGTAAGGTCTACGCTTTCTTATAAATCTCACTGCCTGTCTCAGTAAATTCCTTCGCTTTTTCCTTCATCCCAACCTCAATAGCAACCTCCACTTTCGCTCCCTGCTGCGCCGCATAGTCCCGCACTTCCTGGCTAATCTTCATCGAACAGAACTTAGGCCCACACATGGAACAAAAGTGCGCGACCTTGTGCGCCTCTTTAGGCATGGTTTCGTCGTGGTATTCGCGGGCGCGTTCCGGGTCCAGCCCCAGGTTGAACTGGTCTTCCCAACGGAACTCGAAGCGCGCCTTGGACAGGGCATTATCCCGAACCTGTGCACCGGGGAAGCCCTTGGCCAGGTCGGCGGCGTGGGCGGCGAGCTTGTAGGTGATGATGCCGTCTCGGACATCGGCCTTGTTGGGCAGGCCGAGGTGTTCCTTCGGTGTCACGTAACAGAGCATGGCACAGCCGTACCAGCCGATGTTGGCGGCACCGATGCCGGAGGTGATGTGGTCGTAACCCGGGGCGATGTCGGTGGTCAGCGGGCCAAGGGTATAGAACGGTGCCTCGTGGCAGTCCTGCAGCTCTTTATCCATGTTCTCCTTGATCATCTGCAGCGGCACGTGGCCGGGGCCCTCGATCATGACCTGCACGTCGTGCTCCCACGCAATCTTCGTCAGCTCACCGAGGGTCTCGAGTTCGGCAAACTGGGCCTCGTCGTTGGCGTCGGCAATGGAGCCGGGGCGCAGACCGTCACCGAGCGAGAACGACACGTCGTAGGCCTTCATGATCTCGCAGATGTCTTCAAAGTGCGTGTAGAGGAAGCTTTCGGTGTGATGGCTCAGGCACCACTTGGCCATGATGCTGCCGCCACGGCTGACGATGCCGGTGACGCGGTTGGCGGTCATGGGCACATAGCGCAGCAGCACGCCGGCGTGGATGGTGAAGTAGTCGACGCCCTGCTCGGCCTGCTCTATTAATGTATCGCGGAAGATCTCCCAGGTCAGGTCTTCGGCGACGCCGTTGACCTTTTCCAGTGCCTGGTAGATCGGCACGGTGCCGATGGGCATGGGTGAGTTACGCAGGATCCATTCGCGGGTCTCGTGGATGTTCTTGCCGGTGGAGAGGTCCATGAGGGTGTCGCCGCCCCAGCGGGCCGACCAGACCATCTTCTCGACCTCTTCCTCAATCGACGAGCTGACCGCCGAGTTACCGATGTTGGTGTTGACCTTAACGAGGAAGTTACGGCCGATGATCATCGGCTCGATTTCCGGGTGGTTGATGTTGGCCGGGATGATGGCGCGGCCACAGGCGATTTCACTGCGCACGAACTCGGGTGTGATCACGTCCGGGATGCTGGCACCGAAGTTCTCGCCCTTGTGCTGGCGCAGCAGGGGTTCGTAGGCCGGGTCGGCGCGCATCTCAATCAGCTTGTTGTTCTCGCGGATGGCGATGAATTCCATCTCCGGGGTGATGATGCCCTGGCGCGCGTAATGCATTTGCGTGACGTTCTTGCCGGCCTTGGCGCGGCGCGGGGTCTTGATGTGCTCGAAGCGTAAATGCTTGGTGGCCGGGTCGTTGGCGCGCTCGGTGCCAAAGGCGGAGCTGGGGCCGTCGAGCAGTTCGGTGTCATTGCGCTCTTCGATCCAGCCGGCGCGCATCGGCGGCAGGCCTCGAAGCAGATTTATATCTGCTTCGGGATCCGTGTAGGGACCGGAAGTGTCGTAGATGGTGATCGGCAGGTTGGCCTCTTTACCGTTGGCGGTCTGCGTCGGCAGGGTCGTGACCTCGCGCATGGGCACGCGGATGTCCGGGCGCGAGCCTTCGACATAGATCTTTTTCGAGTTGGGAAACGGCCGGGTGATGTCTTCAGACAGTTGGGCGGTCTTTTTAATAAACTCTTCGGGGATTGCGCTCATGCTGTTTTCCTTGCCCCCTCGGGGAGGCCTTGCGCGCAGGGGGTCAGAGTGTTCCGGACCAGCTTCCCTACGCTGATGTTAATCAGGTCAGGTTCCAAGGGTATGAATATATAAGGTTCATTCTCAGCCCCCCTTCACTACCGGGGCACCCCTAGCCAATGGTCTGATTCTACCGGAAGCCTGCCCCGTCCACCACTACAAGGAGAAAAATGCCTATAAATAATAGACTTATGCCCTGCAGGGGTAAGTCCAAACCACGTCCAAATCCATCATATGCACCCATAAAGGATACCTGTGCCGGGGTGCTTGCCTGCCGGGGGCAACCTGTTACTCTCTTGCGGCGTAGAAATAAGGATGGGGAATAGAACAATGCAGAATCCTGACCTCGAACTGGCCCGTCACAACATGGTCGTGCAGCAGGTCCGCCCGTGTGACGTCATCGACGACCACGTGCTGGAGCTGATGGAAAGCGTGCCGCGCGATGCCTTTGTTTGCGAACCCTGCCAGAAACTGGCCTACACCGATACCATGATCCCGCTTGGCCATTTCGAGGGGGATTGCCCGGTGATGATGACACCGATCGTCGAAGGTAAAATGTTGCAGGCCCTGAACGTGCAGCCCACCGAGACCGTGCTCGAGATCGGTACCGGCAGTGGCTATGTCACCGCCCTGCTGGCCAAACTGGCCCGCCATGTGCACAGTGTTGAGATCATCCCCGCCCTGAGCGCCAGCGCCAAAGACAAGCTCGCCGCCCAGCACATCCGCAACGTCACGCTCGAGGTCGGCGATGCCGCCCACGGCTGGGGGGCCCATGCCCCCTACGACGTCATTGCCATTACCGGTTCGCTGCCGGTACTGGAAGAACGGTTCCAGCAGAGCCTTAAGGTTGGTGGCCGCCTGTTTGTGATCACCGGCGAGGGCCATGCCATGCAGGCCCTGCTGATCACACGCACGAGTGACCACGAATGGCACTACGAGAGCCTGTTTGAAACCGAGATCCCCGCGCTGCTGAACGCCACCCAGCCGCAGCACTTCGCCTTTTAATTTATCTTTGGCTGATTGATACCGCTATTCCGCTTATAATCTGTCCGCCGCACTGTGCGGCCGGATGGAACCACGATGCAAAACTTCAGCGCCAGTCAATTACAGCAATACCTGAACGATAAGGAAGAGGCCCCGCTGCTGCTCGACGTGCGCGAGCCGTGGGAATTCGAGCGCTGCCACATCGAGGGCTCGGTGCTGGTGCCGATGAACCAGCTGGCCGCCCGGCTGCCGGAGCTTGACCCGCAGCGCGAAACCGTGGTGATCTGTCACCATGGCATTCGCAGCCGCCACGTCGGCATGCAACTGGAACACGCCGGTTTTAGCCATATCATTAACCTTGCCGGTGGCGTCGATGCCTGGGCGCGAGATGTGGACCCGGAGATGGCGGTTTACTGATGTCCTTATTAGAATAGATATAAAATATTATACAAATGGATGAGACCATGAAGACTGTTCGCCTGCTGACCCTGACATTGAGTTTATGCGCCCCGGCCGCCGTCTTGGCCGGCGGGCTCACGGATGCCTACCGCCAGGCGCTGGAGAGCGACCCGCAACTGCGGGCCGCCGAGGCCGCACGCGGGGCCCTCGGTGAGGCCGGGCCACAGAGTCTGGCGCTGTTGTTGCCGTCGCTGAACCTGTCGGCGAATACCACCGCCAATGACGTTGAGACCACGCAGAGTAGCTTCTTTCCGAATAACAGTGAGGAATATAACTCAAATGGTTACAACCTGACCCTGACCCAGCCGATTTACCATCACGACTACTGGGTGGGCCTGCGCCAGGCCGATGCCACCGTCGCCCAGGCCGAGGCCGACTATGCGGCGGCCAGGCAGGAGTTGATCGTGCGCGTCGCCACCGCCTATTTCGATGTGCTGGCCGCGCAGGATACCCTCGAGTTTGCCCGCGCCGAGAAAGAGGCCACCGCGCGCCAGCTGGAGCAGGCCAAGCAACGCTTCGAGGTGGGGCTTATTGCCATCACCGATGTGCACGAGGCGCAGGCACAGTACGACCTGACCGTGGCGCAGGAGATCGTTGCCGAAAACACCTTGGCGAATACCCGTGAGGCCCTGCAGGAGATCACCGGCCAGTATGACGAGGCCTTGCAGGTGTTACGCGAGGAGATCCCGCTGCTGAACCCGGAGCCATACAATATCGACGCCTGGGTGACACAGGCCCGCGATCAAAACCTCTCGCTGCGTGCCGCCGAGTTTTCCGCCACGGCCGCCAGGGAAGAGATCAACCGCCAGCGCGCCGGCCATTACCCGACCCTGGATCTTGTTGCGACACAATCCAACTCCTTATCGCACAGCATTACCGGGCGCGAGGTCGATTCGGAAACCCTGGCCCTGCAACTGAATGTGCCGCTGTTTGCCGGTGGTGCGGTAAACTCGCGGACCCGCGAGGCGCATTACCGTTCGGAAGAGGCTCGCCATCGCCTCGAGCAGACCCGCCGCAGCGTCAAGCGCCAGACGCGCGATGCCTACCTCGGTGTGCTCGCCGGCATCAGCCGCGTCAAGGCCCTGAAGCAGGCCGTGCTCTCGAATGAAAAGGCCCTGGAGGCCACCCAGACCGGTTTTGAAGTTGGCACACGCACCATCGTTGATGTGTTGTTAAGCCAACGCGAACTGTTCCGTGCCCAGCGCGACTACTCACGTTCGCGTTATGACTACCTGTTGAACACCTTCCGCCTGAAGCAGGCCGCCGGTTCACTGGCGCAGACCGATGTTGAAGCGATTAATGGCTGGCTTAAATAGATCGATGATTTCTGGCTCACAGAATCCCTTCGGGCTTACAGCATAGAACCCTATGGGTTCATCATGCATACCTTACCCACCGTACCGGAGGGTCAAGGCAATAGAACCCTATGGGTTCATCATGCATACCTTACCCACCGTACCGGAGGGTCAAGGCAATTGTGAGTACCCTAACCTTCGTCCCGAAGGTTCAGGGCAATTGCTGATTTTGGCTTAAGCCGGTTTGATCAATTAGTTTTAAGAGTTTTTCCATCGCGCCGCGGTTGCGCTCGACAACGCCCCTGGCATTCTCGCCACGCTGGTGACGCAGGTTGGGGTCACGGAAACAATCCAGGACCATTGCCGCGAGTTGCTCGCTGTCTTTCACCACGCACACGGCCTCGTCTTCGCGCAGCATGCGACCGACCTCGGTGAAGTTATAAAAACTCGGGCCAATGATAATCGGCAGGCCGAGTGCGGCGGCCTCGATCGGGTTTTGCCCGCCGGCCGGGACCAGACTGCCGCCGATGAAGGCGACATCGGAGGCGGCATAAAACAGCGGCAACTCGCCCATGCTGTCGCCGAGATAGATATCGGTGTCGCTGTCACAGCCGCGGTGTTCGCTACGGCGCACCAGGTTAAAGCCGCGCTTCTCACACAGGCTGGCGACACCATCAAAACGTTCCGGGTGGCGTGGCACCAGCACCAGCAGGGCATCGGGCTGGGCATGTTTGACCTGGGCATAGGCATCGAGGACGGACTCCTCTTCACCCTGGCGGGTGCTCGCCGCTATCCAGATGCTGCGGCCCACACCCCAGTCGCGACGCAGCACCTCGGCCTGTTCCTTCAGGCTGGCGGGAATATAGACATCGAACTTCACGCTGCCGATGATGTGCATGTGCGCGGGTTTGACGCCAAGGCTGATCAGGCGCGCGGCGTCATCCTGAGACTGTGCGGCGACAACATCAATGCTGCCCATAACGCCCTGCATGAACTTGCCAAGCTTACGGTAACCGGCCGCCGAGCGGGCCGACATACGCGCGTTGGCGAGCATGGTCGGGATCTTGCGCTGTGCGCAGTGATAAAAGATGTTCGGCCAGATCTCGGTCTCCATGATGATGGCCATGACCGGCTGCATACGGTTGAGGAAACGCCCGACGGCGCCGGGCAGGTCGTAGGGGGCATAGACGTGCATGACCTCGTCACCGAGGGCCTCACGCACACGTGCCGAGCCCGTGGGCGTGGTGGTGGTGACCAGCACCGGGTGTCCGGGATAACGTTCGCGCAGTTTATCGATGAGCGGGACGGCGGCCTGTGCCTCGCCGACCGATACGGCATGGACCCAGATGGGCGGTTTTTCCGGTTTCAGTTCGTAGAAACCAAAACGTTCCGCCCAGCGCTCACGGTAGGCCGGCGCACGCCGACTGCGCCACAGCAGGTAAACGATGAACAGCGGGGAAATAAGGTAGAGGACAGCACTGTATAGATAACGAGCCATGTTTTTATTTAATCGTTAAAGCCCAACGCAAAGGCGCAGAGACGCAAAGGACGCAGAGTATTGATATTTTTCTTTGCGAGCCTCGTAGCTTTGCACCTCTGCGTTAAATTTTTATTTTTCGCCCGCATTCAGGATTTCCATATAGGCAGTGACACCTTGCTCGACCGTCTTGAAGGGTTTGTCGTAACCGGCGGCGCGCAGCTTGCTGATGTCGGCCTGGGTGAAGCTCTGGTAACGCCCCCTGAGGTGATCGGGGAAGGGGATGTATTCGATCTGACCCTTGCCGTGAAACTTGATGACCGCCTCGGCCACTTCGCGGAAGCTTTGCGCACGACCGGTGCCGACGTTAAAGATGCCTTTCGCCTGCGGGTTATCGAGAAACCACAGGTTCACATCGACGACATCATCGATATAGATAAAGTCACGTTGCTGGCCGCCGTTGCCAAAACCGTCGGTGCCTTCGAACAACTTCGGGTTTTCGCCTTTATGGATTTGTGTGTTCAGGTGGAAGGCGACGCTCGACATGGTGTCTTTGTGCTGCTCACGCGGGCCGTAGACATTGAAGTAACGGAAGCCGGCGATCTGGATGCGGGCGCTGGGCAGGTGATGGCGCACGTATTGATCAAACTGAAACTTGGAATAGCCGTACATGTTCAGCGGCGCCTCGTTGGCGCGCTCTTCGACGAAGACGCTACCCCCGCCATACACCGAGGCCGATGAGGCATAAATGAACGGGCAGTTCTGCAGCATGCAGTAGTGCAGCAGGCGCTTGGAGTATTCGTAGTTGTTGAGCATGACGAAGCGGCCGTCCCACTCGGTGGTCGAGGAACAGGCACCCTCGTGGAAGACGCCCTTGATCTTCGCACCGAAGTTATCGCCATCACCGGCACGAGAGATGAAGTCGTCCTTGTCGAAATAATCGAGGATGTCGCAATCGGCGATATTGACAAACTTGGTGCCGTCACTGAGGTCATCGACGACGATGATGTCTTTGATGCCGCGTCGATTCAACGCCTTAACAATGTTACTGCCGATAAAGCCGGCACCGCCGGTGACGATATACACGTTACTCACTCCAGAAAAATGATTTCAGCTGCCTTCACTGACCTGACCGCGGATGGCCTCGACCATGCGTGTGGTCGAGACGCCCTCTTCGTAATCGAGGACGATGACCTCGCCGCCGTTGTCCTGCACACACTGCCCACCGGCGATGTCTTCGGGACGGTAGTCGCCACCCTTGACCAGCAGGTCGGGCAGGAGCTTGCAGATCAGGCGCTCGGGGGTGTCTTCACTGAACGCTACGACCCAGTCGACACAGCCGAGCCCGGCCAGCACGGTCATGCGTTGTTCAAGCGGGTTGATGGGGCGTTCTTCGCCTTTGAGGCGGCGCACCGAGTCGTCGTCATTGACGGCGATAATGAGGCGGTCGCCGAGCTTGCGGGCGGCCTCGAGATAACCGACGTGGCCGGCGTGCAGGATATCGAAACAGCCGTTGGTCATGACGACCCGCTCGCCGTGGGCGCGGGCATCCTCGACGATTTGCAGCAGGCTGTCTTCATCCATGCTGCCGCGGTTACCGGTCTGCTGGCTATACAGGGCACGGCGGATCTCGGCGACGCTGGCGGTGGCCGTGCCGAGCTTGCCGACCACGATCCCGGCGGCGAGGTTGGCGATGCTCATGGCCTGCTCGGCGCTCTGGCCGGCGGCCATGCTCGCGGCGAGCGCCGCGATAACGGTATCACCGGCACCGGTGACGTCATAGACCTCACGGGCCTGGGTGGGAATGTGCACGGGGACATTGGCCGGGCGCAGCAGGCTCATGCCCTTGTCGCTGCGTGTGACCAGCAGGCTGTCGAGCCCGAGACGGCGACACAGCGCCTCGCCACGTTCGGCCAGGTCGATATCGTCCGCGCAGGGGCCTACCACGCCCTCGAATTCAGACAGGTTTGGCGTGATCAGGCTGGCACCGTGGTAGTGGTCAAAGTCCATGCCCTTCGGGTCGACCAGCACCGGCTTGCTGGCCGTACGGGCGCTCTCGATCAGGGCCGGGGCGCCACGCAGGGTGCCCTTGCCGTAGTCCGAGAGCAGCACGACATCGACATCGGCGAGGTAGGTACGAAACTGCAGGAGCAGGTCCTCCGGGTTGTATTCGGCGAAACCGTCCTCGAAATCCAGGCGGATCAGCTGCTGGTGACGGCTGAGTACACGCAGTTTGGTGATAGTCGGCTGGCCGGTGAGGCGCAGGAAGTGGCACTCGACCCCGGCATCCTCGAGGCGCTGTTGCAGGGTATCAGCCGGTTCGTCGTTGCCGGTGACGCCGAGCAGGGTGACACTGGCGCCGAGGGCGACGATGTTGAGGGCGACATTGGCGGCCCCGCCGGGGCGTTCCTCGGCATCGGCGACGCGTACCACCGGCACCGGCGCCTCGGGCGAGATGCGCGAGGTATCGCCGTGCCAGTAGCGATCCAGCATGATATCGCCGATAACGAGCACATGTGCCTTGGAGAAATCGGGCAGACTAACTTTCGTGTTCTTTGACATATTGGCCGTAAATATCGGTCGTCATTGATAATTTGTGCCTATAATAGCACAGCCTCTGGAGTGAAAAGCGACCCCGAGGCGACGATTTGTCATAGGGCCGCAGGCTGCTTAGAATCACACGCTTTGTGAACCAAACCGACCCGATACCGTGAGTACTGCAAAAACCACCTTCAAGCCTTCACGCTACCTGCACCCACGTTACGGGTTGTTGTGGATGGGCCTTGGCCTGATGTGGCTGACCGCGCAGTTGCCCTACCGCCTGCAAATGGGACTGGGGAGCCTGCTCGGCTGGTTTATGTACCGGCTTGTGCCGGCACGACGGCGGATTGCCGAGATCAACCTCGAACTGTGTTTCCCGGAGTTGAGCGCAGCCGAGCGCCAACACCTGCTGCACCGTCACTTTGACTCGCTAGGCAAAGGAACGATTGAAACCGCCATGGCCTGGTGGACACCGGCATGGCGGCTGCAGCGACTACAGCACATCGAAGGCCTGCCACACCTAGAGGCGGCCCTGCAACAGGGCAAGGGTGCCATCCTGCTCAGTGCTCACTTCACCAGCCTTGAGCTCGGTGGCCGCCTGCTGGCCCTGCACCGCCCCTTTCATGTCATGTACCGTGAGCACCGCAATCCCCTGTTCGAGGCCGTGATGCGTTCCCGCCGGGAAAAAAACTTTGAGCGCGCCCATGAGCGCCAGGACATCCGCCATATCATCGGCAGCCTCAAGGCCGGCATGCCGGTCTGGTATGCACCGGACCAGGACTATGGCCGCCGGCACAGTGTCTTTGCGCCGTTCTTTGGCAAGCCTGCCGCCATGATCACCGCCACGGCACGGTTTGCGAAGATCAGCGGCGCACCCGTGGTGCCCTTCTTCCAGCAACGCCTCGAGGATGGCAGCGGTTACGCGCTACGCATCCTGCCGGCACTGGAGGGTTTCCCGAGCGGTGACGATGTTGCCGATGCGACGCGCATTAATGAAATTATTGAAGAAGAGATCCGCCGCCAACCGGAGCAATACCTGTGGGTGCACCGTCGTTTCAAGACCCGGCCCGAGGGTGAAGCACGCCCTTACCCGAAACGTAAACGCCGGGTGCGTCGCAAACGAGTCAAGACATGATCCCGACTCGTCGTTGTGCACATGTATTTCATGGTGAAAAAATCTGGTATGCCGAAGGCTGGCGGCACGCGCTCGAAAAAATTGGCGTCGCCAAGGGAAATAACTGGGCGCGGTTGAGTCCGGGGCAATTCATTTCCGGTGGTTCACCGATCACCAATTGTTACCGGGTGGAACTGGATAATGGTGAGGTCGGTTACTTCAAGCGTTATGTCTATGACATTCCGCGCCCGCAATTCTGGATGCTACCGAGCAAGGCCGCGGTTGAGGTCTTTGGTTATGCCTTTCTGCACCGCCATGGTATGGAAGTCCCGGAGGTCGTTGCCTACGGTGAACAACGTCGCCGTGGCACCCTGTTTGCCGCCTTCATCGTCACCAAAGAAATACCCGATACTATCAACCTTATGGAGTTTGCCCGTGACCAGTGGTTTGCTATGCCTGAACCGGAAAGATCGGCGACGTATACACAAATCTCTGGGCGCCTGTGTACACAGGTAAGGACAATGCATGCGGCGGGTTTCTTTCACCACGACCTGAAGTGGAAAAATATTCTCCTGCGCCATGACGAAGACGGCTGGCACCCGATCTGGATCGACTGCCCGCGCGCCGCGCACGTACGCCTGCGCAAAAGGCGTTCGGTGATCATTGACCTCGGAAGGCTCGGCCGACTCGCCGGGCACTATCTCAGCGTCAAACAACAATTGCGCTGGCTGCATGCCTACCTCGGCCCGCATGCCGGTAAAAAAGATGTGAAAAAACTTTATTATGAGGTAAAGGCGTACCTCGACCGGCGTGGCCCGCCGCATGACTATGAACTGCCGGCAGTGAAATAAGCTACTTGTGTACTTTAAAAATCAGTATCGCGTCGCCACGTTTATTGGCGGCACGATGGATCGGCTGACTACCCGCCCAGGCAATAACCTTTTCTTCAAAGCCGGTTTGTTTACGGCCGATCCGCATTACCACATAATCAAAGGATCTTAGTTCCATAAGATTTATAGGTGGCAGCTGTGCAAGACGTGTTGCGGTAAGGGCGGATGAAATAACGTCCTGGTTCATGGTTCGCCCTGAATAATAATATACGGCTTCTTCATTTGAAAAAAGACGCGCCTCTGCCGCGACATTTTCCTTCAGCCAAATACCCGACTCGCGGATATAGGCCTTGCTTGAGCTGAATGACGTGACGCCATCCAGAAACATATAACCCAGAACAACAACGATCAATATCTGCCCACGTCGTCGCCATACAGAACGTCTATGTCCTGCAACTGGCACCTCAGTACGGAAGAAACTTGCCAAAGCAAATGCCGCAAGCAGAGTCATTAACAGTGCAAAGGTCATTGCATAGCGTGGCGTTAAAAATGTTCGACTAATAAGCACCGTTGCCAGCACCAAGGCATTAATCGCCATAAAGCCGATAATGACATTTACACCCGTCATACTGCTTCGAATTCGAGCAGAGAGGCCGGCCCATATTGAGAAGAACAATGGGATATAGCCACTCGCTGAAATGATTTTTAGCACAAACATCATAACCAGAATCGCGAGCATACTCTTTGTGCCCATATTTCTGGCATTGACATCAAGCACAACCTCTTCTATGAGCCTGCCCTTCTCAACAATACCCTGCGATATGCCTTGCAAGGTCGTTTTTAAATAAAAGAGAGGTTCAAATAAGCGTCCTTGCTCAAGCAGGGAAGAAGACGTCAATAATGCAGTGGTCACTGCCAGACCACCTAATACTATTAGTGGGGACAATGTCCATCCACACCGATAAACACGCTGCTTCCAGTTACCTGTCTGGAATAAAAATATCAACGGCGCCATAAATGCAAAGACTATCCCCTCTATACGAAATAGGGTTGCTATTAGTACGCTGATGCTAAAGCCTAATGCATATTTAACAAGTCTCGTGCGATGGTATTGCAGGAAAAAATACAGGGCGGTAAAGAAAAAGGCCCAGTAACCAAAATCGCGGATAATGAGGTCGCGGTAGCCGTTAAGCGTGACATTCGTCAGTAGCAGAATAGCAGCAAAGGTCGCTACCCATCGATTACCGCCCATCACCTGGCTGCAGCGGACAAATACATAAGCCAGCAGCGCCTGTAATGTTACATTAAGCACATAGGCCGAAGTTTCAAGGCTCAAAAAGCTGATCTTGCTCATGATGGCAATCAGCGCTGAATAGAAGGGCCAATTATAACGCGCTATCGCCGCCTGCCAGTCACCCTCAAGGAGTAGCCCGGCAACCTCAATGTAGAGAATACCGTCACTATTGATCAGATCATCACTTATAATATTCCAAGTGGAGATGAGCAGACTGAGTATCGCCGCACTCCAGGCGGGGTTACGGGTAAGTACACGTATAACGGATTGCATTTTGTTAATTCTATCCCTACTAATAAGCATCCTGGAAACCAATATAACCAGTTGTTTTATATGCTATACTAGACAAAATTTAAACGCTATAAGTCTTTTCTTACATTTAAGATAATATTCGAATATGTCCAAGCCCGAAGTCACCATCCTGCTACCGAATTACAAGACGCCGGAGATCACGAAGATCTGCCTGCGCCTGTTGCGCAAGTACACCGACACCTCGCGTATCCATGTCATTGCCATCGACAATGCCTCCGGTGATGCGTCGCTGGATTATTTACGCTCGCTGAGCTGGATCGAGTTGATTGAACGCCCCAACTATGAGGATGAAAGCGGTCCGCTGTCGCATTCACACGCCCTGGATGAGGCCATGGAGCGTGTGACCACGCCCTATGTACTCTCCATGCACACCGACACCTTTGTCCGCCGTCATGACTGGCTGGATTTCCTGCTCGCCCGGATCAAGGCCGATGACAACATTGCCGGGGTCGGCTCGTGGAAGCTTGAGGTCAAGCCGTGGATCAAGCGTGTGCTCAAGCGTATCGAATACAAGTGGCAGAGCTTCTACTTTCCGTTGGTCGGCAAAGGCTACGGCAAACTCGAGGGCAAGGGCGATAATTTTCTCTATCTGCGTAGCCACTGTGCCTTGTACCGCACCGACCTGATCCGCAAATATGGCCTGAAGTTCTCGCAGGAGAATGATACCGCCGGGCGTATCCTGCACAAAAAACTCGTTGAACACGGTCACGTCATGCAGTTCATCCCGTCCGAGGAACTCATCGACTACATGGTGCACCTGAATCACGCCACCATGTTATTGAATCCCGAGCTCGGCATCCGCAAACACAAGCGCGTCAAGGGATTAAAACGTATCAAGCAGGTCTTTGAAGAACTGGAGTGCGAAAAGGTCTTGCAGGACACAAGCCTTGATGCCTGAGGTAGTCACGAAGTGACTAGCGAATACCTTCGCTACCTACCCGTACCAGGCCAATACCAATCTTTTTGCCTGTACCCTCGGGGCCGATAAACTCAACGGTATCGTACTTTTCCTTCAGTTCCAGCCAAAACCGGTGCACATCAAGACCTGCGACCTCGGGTCGATCAACGATATCGTGAAAACCGATCAAGCCGCCTGGGCGTACCAGCGGCCCGTACATTTCGAAGTCCTGTTTAACACCTTCATAGGTGTGATCACCATCAATAAAGGCAAAGTCGATCTCATGGCCGGCAAACAATCTTTTAACTTCATCCAGCGTTTCCGGCTGGTGTGAATCAGTTCGCATCAGATGCATGATTTGTTGTTCACGGGCAAACTCGCTGTAAAAAGGCACACGACATGCCGGGTAAGCGCCACCAAAGTCTCCCCCAGGCAGATCGACACTAACCAGTGTCGCATCAGGTGCCGCCGCCTGCGTCCATAGATACAAGGTGCCGCCCCGCGCCGTACCTATTTCAAGTATGCGTTTTGCGTCCAGTTCACAGACTGCCTTGTAAAGCGATTCAATCTCGAACGGGTTCTGGCGCGGTTCAATGATTCGATAATAACCCTTGCCACGATAGGCAAACGGGATCGCAAAACGTGCTTCGCGTGAAATGAGTTTTCGCTCGAGATCTCGTAAGACTTTAATGCCATAACGGAAATGTCGGGCCGATAGCAGGCTGTAGAACCAATGTTTAAGCATAGCGTTAACTTTTTTACCTTATTAAATGCTGTTACAAACCCAGCCGTCCGGCATGCACAAAGATCGCATTCGACCACATCAACATGCCATTTTCGTCCGTCTTCGGTTTGTACAGATTATACAGCATGAACCCGGCCTCCCGCAGGCACAGGTCGATCTCACTATACAGTGCGCCACCCTCGTAAAGCGGGTTAAACAGTATCTCGGTATAAACCAGTAGCGTGGATTCGCGCAGGGTTTGCTGGGCACCGCGCAAGGCCGCGAGTTCGCCACCCTGGATATCGAATTTCATGACCTCGATGCCCGGGTTACCCTGCTGCGCACGCCAGTCATCAATGGCGACGACATCGACCGTCGCGGTTTCCTTGATAGCGGCCTCGTCCGGGTACATGGACTGCATGCGGGCACTGGGTTTGAATAAGGAGGTGCAGCCCGCCGACGCTGTGATCTGCAACTCAAGGCTACCCTGTCGTTCACCGAGGGCGAGAAATTGCGGGCGGATGCGCGAGTCCTGTTCGGCTAAGCTTGTTAGCTGCTCGCGGTACATGGGCTGTGGTTCAAAGGCATAGGCCCGGGCCGTTGGAAAGACCTTCAGAAATTTTCCCGTGATACGTCCTGTGCTCGCGCCCGCATCCAGGATACCGTTTACCTCTTTGCCCTTAAGCAAGCCGGCCATAACCTGGTAATGATCATCCAGGCTCACCAGGTTGCCCTTGTTCTTGAACGCAGTCTTACGCATCAGTGACCAGAGTAGTTTTGCCATGTTCCTTTCCCGTTTATTCTTTGCCGCGCAAGATAGTTACGATCTGTTCCAGCGTCTTGTGCATATCATGTTCGCGTAAAACAAACTCTCTGCCCGCCCTGCCCAGTCTTTCACGCTGTGCCTTGTCCGCCAGCAAGGTCTCGATGGCGCGACGCCAGTCAGAGTCTTGCTTCACCGGCAGGCTGTTCGAGGCATCGAGTATTTCCGCCGTTGCCCCACGCACCTGTGCCACCACCGGCAGACCGCAGGCCAGGTATTGCAGGGCCTTGATCGGTGACTTGCCGCGGGTAAAGGCATCGTCTTCGGGCAAGGGCAACAGGCCAATATCCAGCTGCTGCACAAAGGCCGCCTCGGTGCCCGGGGCAAACGGCGTGTAGGCAAACTCGCAATCCAATGTGGGCCGTACGCCACAATACACCGCCAGTCTTAATGACGGATTGGCCGCGAGTGTCTCGCATAATTGCGGGCCGATGTGTTCCAGGTTTTTCAGGGTCGCCGGTGATCCCGCCCAGCCCATGACAACCTCGGCGCGCGTTGTTCTTTCAGCCGGTTGCCACTGGCCGGTATCCAGTGCCATGTGGATGACCTGCACCCGCGCAGAAAACTGTCGCGCATAACCGGCCAGGTAATCATTCGCCGCCGTGACCACATCGGCCGCCGCCAGCCATTGCCTCAGGCGCGCCTTTACCCGCCAGACGGTAAACCAGGAGTGCGTACGCCCCGACCGGGTCCAGATCGCATCATCCATATCGAACACCAGGCGCTTGCTTGCTGCGATCACCTTCGCCGCCAGGCGTTTTTGCATCAGGCACTTCTGGTTAATGACCACGTCATAGTCGGCCAGGCGTTGCAGCATGGCCGCATCAATCGCATCGCGCCTGACATAATCCAGGCTGATGCCGTGCTCGGCCAGCATGGCCTCGTACTGCACGAACCGAAAACGGGTACTGGCCTTGTCTCGATCACGACTGATGATGACAAGCGCCTTCATTGAACTATGTTTAAACGCCGTGCTTGGTGATCATGATGTCTTCCATGATCAGGTATTCGAGGTCCGAGCCATAGAACATATCCAGCGCATCCTTCGGACTACAGACCATTGGTTCGCCACGACGGTTCAACGAGGTATTCAACACCACGCCGTTGCCGGTGCGTTTTTCCAGCTCTTCGATCAGCTGGTAGTAACGCGGGTTGGTTGCCTTCGTCACCACCTGCGCACGCGCCGTGCCGTCTTCATGCACAACCTCGGGGATGCGCGACTTCCATGATTCGGCGACATCAAAAGTAAAGGTCATATACGGTGACGGATGATCGGTTTGCAGGATCTCCGGCGCGACGCGGTCCAGCATACTTGGGCAGAACGGGCGCCAGCGTTCACGGTATTTGATCTGTGCGTTGATGCGGTCCGCTACACCCGGATGGCTCGGGTCACCAAGGATGCTGCGGTTGCCCAGTGCACGTGGACCAAACTCCATGCGCCCCTGGAACCAGGAAATAGGATTCCCCTCGGCCAGCAACTCGGCGGCTTTGGCCGGGGCATCCTCCAGCACGATGTATTCCGGTGCCTTTTCGTGTTGCCGGCAGGCCTCTATGCATTGCTCGTTGCTGTAGGACGGGCCAAGATAGGCGTGCTGCATCGGCTCGACCTGTTCGCCCATTTGTACGGCCACAAATGAGGCCGCACCGAGTGCGGTACCGGCATCGTTCGCGGCCGGTTGTACAAATAATTCTTTCACCCCATCCATGGCGATAATGCGCTGGTTGAGTTTTACATTTAGCGCCACACCACCGGCATAACAAACCTTGCCGGTCTCGCGGATGATGTCACCAACGTAGTAATCGATCAGCTTCAGCGCCACTTCTTCAAGCAGGGCCTGAATACTCGCCGCGTAATCAATATAGGGATCGTCGATCTCATCACCCTTGCGCATCGGCCCGAGCCAGTCGATCAGCTTCTGGGTGAAGAAATAACTCTTGCCATCATTCTTGTAACGACGCAGGCCAACCACGTTGGCGTAGTCGGTATTAATCTTGAAGTTCTTGCCATCGAAATCGATCAGGCGCGAGAAATCAAAACGCGTCGGGTCACCATACGGCGCCATGCCCATGACCTTGAACTCGCCGTCGAGCATCTCGAAACCCAGGTATTCGGTCAATGCACCGTACAGTCCGCCGAGTGAATCCGGGTCGTAGAATTCTTTTATCTTGTGGATCTTGCCGTTCTCGGCATAGCCGAACATGGTCGTCGCATACTCACCCTTGCCATCGATCGTGATGACAGCGGTCTTTTCCTTGAAGCCACTCAGGTGGTAGGCGCTACTGGCGTGGGTCATATGATGTTCGACCGGCATCAGGCGGACGTGACGCGGGTCAAGACCGATCTCGCGCATCATGTCATGCGCCATGCGCACGTTACGACGATAACGGCGGTTGCCATTGAAGATCGCGGTCAGGGCACGGTCCGGGGCATACCAGTGGCGCATGGCATAGTGCCAGCGCGCTGGGTTAAACAAACCAATTTTCGCATAGGGCATGGCGACAATATCGACCTCGTCCGGGCGAATGCCGGCCTGCTCGAGACAAAAGCGTGCCGCCTCGACGGGAAAACGGCCCTTGGCGTGCTTGTCGCGGATGAAGCGCTCTTCCTCAGCGGCGGCCACCAACTTGCCATCGATGAACAATGCCGCGGAGGCATCGTGGAATACTGCACCGGAAATACCGAGGATAATCATGTTAGTGCCTGTTCGTGCTGCAAAAAACGGTCAAACGAGACCGGCATAATACAGCAAAATGTCCTGATAATTGAGCCATTTATTCCGCCGGCAGGTCGGCCTGCAGGCCCGCCGCACTGAAAACCTCGCGGAACTGCTCGGCCACCTCGGGCAAGTCACCCCAGTTCTGGAAGAAACGCCGCAGATCGCGCCGAAAAGCGTACTCAAAACAGCTCTTATTCCTGTGCTGACGCAGGGCATCCAGGTCCAGCACGACTAACCGGCCATCACTGATCATAAAATTGGTCGCCTTCATGTCACCATGGCTAATCTGTTCCCGGCGCATAATGATTAGCATCTCCGCAAACTGGCTGGCTATCGAAAACTGTTCCGCCTGACTGACCGACGGCTCGCGAAAAAACTCGTGGGCACTTGGCCCTTCAACTGCCTGCATAATAAACCAGGCCGTCCCGCGCAGGGGGCCGAAGCGATTCTCGATCAGTGCCAACGGCTTGGCCGTGGCAATGCCGTGCATGAGCAGGCGATGTGCACTACGCCACGACCTCGAGGCGCGACTCGGACGAAATGCGCGACCCAGGCCATGCCAGATATTCTTGATGTTATAACGTTTACAAACCAGCTGTTGTTGCCCAATCCGGACCGATGTCACCGTACAGGTATTACCGGCCTTGAGTATGCTGCGGTGTGCCGTCACCGGCAGGATGTCCGGGTTGCTCACCAGTTCACGAAACAGGGCCTTATCTTCATGGCGGTCATAAACATGGAAGCGTCGCCAGGTTTTGTTGGCGACAAAGGCCGTGCAATGGCGGAAGACCTTATCGAGAAACTTGTTTTGCTTATAACGACGTTGTCGCCGGACTTCGACCAGCAGTTTGGCTTCATCATGGGGGTCCACCTGCCAACCCCGATGTTGACAATAGCGGGCATAAAACTCCGCCAACCACTGATCGTATTCCGGCCTGAGCAGGGCAAACAGGGCGGCAAGATTTTCCACTGACGCCTGTTTGTTCAATTCACCAGGGTTGATCTCAATATCAGCGGCATCCAGCGTATACAGTATTGAACCACTGTATAAAAAATTCCTCATGTGCAGGTCTTGTTGTCGCAAACCGGCGGCATGATGCGTTGCCAGCAGGTCTACCAGTTCTTCAAGCAACTGGTGACGACCCTCATCATCCTCACTTTCCCAGCGCTCACGACTGCTCTGCACCTGCTCGAGTGCGGCATAGACAAGCACATGGGCGGCAGGTTGTGTCAGACTTGTGCTCAAGAGTAATTTCGGCGCGGCAATCGCCTTCTCTTCCAACTTACCTATGCCGCGCTGCTCATTCTGCCATTCCCGTGTGGCTCGGGCCTCTTGCATAAACAATTTTATAAAGACGTCACGCTCACCCCATTTACCACGACAAACATAACGCCGCCCGGGCATCGCACGCACAACTTCGTCACAGGTGATATGACTCCCATCAGGCAGATCGATACCTAATGGCAGTATTGGGGTATAACCGGAATCCCACAATTGTGACGCTTCCTGCATCAGTGATTTTTATCCTCACGGGCTTTATAACGTTTTTTCCTGCGTTCAAGCAGCTGTGACCAAAGATTCCGCACAGCACTTGTTAAGCTTTCACTGTGCAGGTAGCTGTGTAAAAAGAACAAGCGGTCTGCTGACGACCAATTATGTGTGTGCCGATTAAGCGAATCCAGATCACGAACCATGGCCGTACGCTCAAACAAGCGTCGTTTGGTTTTTTCCAGGTCAATCAAGCGCGCCTCAAAACCAGCCCCTGTCTGTTTGACAAAAATATGTTTCGGGTACAGGCAATTATGCTGCAAATTCTTCGCATGCAAGCGCCGAACCAGGGTCGCAACGGCCTTGATAAGCTGACGACGCGCACTATGTTCAAGTTCACCCGTTGAGATTTCATCAAGTGGCGTGAAGCCGTCAAGTGATTCAGTCACTAACACTGCGCGTTGTGCACCATTTATTGTCCGTACTGCAAAATAAACAGGCTCCAGGGCAGCAACACCCGCCTCCTTTAGTCGCAGGATATTGTGCATTTCCCGAACAAATGTTGGTACCCCGCGCAATGGATGCAAGAGCGTTTTTGCAACATGATTTTCCTGGCGCTTGAGAAATACTACGCGTGTTGATCCATCTGTCGCCCTTAGTTCCAGCCGACTCACACCACTCCAGCCACCACGCCGGTAATTGGGTTCTTCAAACCAGTCGGCTTCACGTTGCCACCAGTCATCGAAACTCTTAAGGCCATTGTTTGCCAGAAATGCTTTCCAGTTATCCGCCTGATAGTCTTGCATTGTTTGTTATTTTTTCCGCAAGACATAGATACGCCACATGGCGTAATACTTTAAGAAATCGACGTGATCAACGATCTCAAAACCGGCCTCGCGCATTTCCGCTTCGATGCTCTCGCGTGGCTGCACGAAACGGTTTTGATACTTCTTGTGTCGACGATGCTGTTCTAGCCTGGCGCGCTTGCGCGCCTTGTAATTACCATCCACCCACAGTGATACGACTACGGTATCCGAGGTGACGCGGTGAAACTCGCGCAGCATCTTCATACGGTCTTCGCGTTCCCCGATATGGTGCAACAGGCGCATGCTAAATATGCATTCAACAAAGTTATCCGGCTTCGGGATATCAAAGGCCGAGGCCTGGAAGGTTTCAATCCGGCGGGTGATTTCCCGCGGGCGCTCTTCCAGAGCCACGTTGAGCATGCTCTGGTTGTAATCGGCGGCATACAGCTTGCGTCCTTCGTCTTCGGCCAGCATGGACCAGAAACGCCCGGTACCGGATGGCAGGTCCAGAACCGTCCTGGGATGACCCGCCAGCTTCAGGGCCTTGCGTGCGATGCTGATCTCGCGCTTGTTTGAAAGATTCCGCCAAAAGCCATCCATGTGCTTGTGAAAATAGGCGCGTGCATGTTCATCCGTGTACTTCTCGGAGAACTCCAGATTCGGCACGTCTTTATCAGTCTCGCTCATTACTTTGCCTCATTAATATTACTGTTTTGCTCATACCATGCCTGTAAACAAGCTGGTAACGGTGCGACCACACCTTTGTCTTTTTTATAGGTGCGCATAATACGCTGCAACACCCGTCGCCAGAAATCACGGCGGTCTATCATTGCCTCACGCCAGTGCTGCCCCGTATAGGCTTCAATGAAGCGGATCATATCACTTCGGTTAAGGGCAATGCCCTTGCTGTCGTACAGGGCCGAATACAGCAGTCCGGCGATATCCTTCACTGCCCAGCGCTCGGGCAGTTTTTTGTACTGCTCGACCCGGTGCAGGTCCATTAAATAGATATGCAGGTCGTCCACATTCGGCAGCGGCGCGGCCTTGCTCATATCGAGACGAAAGTGGCACAGGTAAAAATCGCGGTGGTTCATACCACTGCCGTGCAGGCGGCGGCCGATGTCACCGAGGCGACGGATAATCGCCCGCTTCAGGCGCAGGCGCTCGGCCCGGTTTGGCCACTGCCCCAGCTCCGGCAGCCAATGCTCGAGGTCGACCGTGTCATCCAGCGCATCGGTCATGATAAATGAGCGCTGCCGCGCCGGGTTCCAGCCCTGCTTGCCACAGGCCGCCAGGCGCATGGTCTCGATTCCGACCTCGGGCTGTTCAAAACGGCGGATCGCCCGCCATTCGTTTTCTGCGCCAAGCACCGGGCGTTTCAGCTGGAATAGATTTTTGACGATCTCACGCCAGCCGACCCCGAAGTGGGCCTTCATATAAAAGGCGTGGCCACCGCGCTCGAAGCGGTAGGTGCGGCGTGAGGCCACCTCCTGCTTGACGGTCTCGCCGTCGATGGCGAGGAACGCCTCGACCGTGCGTTCCGGGAACAGGGCCTTCAGGTCATCACGCAGGTAGGTCATGCCACCTCCCTATTACGGGCTGCGCGCGCGATAATGACATCGGCGGCGCGTTCGATGAGGCTGTACAAATCGGTCTGCTGACAATATTTCGGTCCGTTCGCGGCCCACTCCCCTAACTGCTCGCTGGCGATCATCTCACTTAACAGCCGGTTAAACTGTGACTGGCTGAACGGTTCTGGACATACCCTGCCGGCCCCGGCATCGCGCACGTGGTAGGCGAAGCCGCAATTATCGGTAACCAGGATCGGTAACGAACACAGCATGGCCTCGATCAGGATGGTACCGGTATTTTCGCTATAGGGCGGGTGCACAAGCAGATCGGCGGCATGATAGAACCGTACCAGGTCTTCGCGCGCACCGGTAAACACGACTCGGTCCATGATGCCGAGCTGCTCAGCCTGCCTGCGGTAGGGGCCCTGCTTGTCACCGCCAACGACGACAAAGCGGACCTGTTCACGCTGTTCAACGGGCAGGGCGGCGATCGCCGCCAGCGCCCGGTCCAGGCCCTTGGTCTTAAAGCGCGCCCCGACCAGTAACAACATCTTTTCATTCTGGGCGACACCGAGCTGGGCACGTAACAGGGCAATGTCTTCTGCCAACGGCACGTTTTCAAAACGTGCCTTGTTGATACCCGGCGGTAGCAGATGAAAACGCGCCGCCTCGGTGCCGTAATAATGCATAAAATATTGCTGCTCGTTGTGTGCGATCAACATCAACTCGGTGTCCAGGCCCTTTGCAAAAACAGCCGCCTCCTGGCGACGCAGACCACGGTAACGTGGCGTAAGGCGATACCACCACGGACGAGTCTGCCTGATGCGCTCGACGTAACAGGGGTCACCGGCATAATAGACATCCAGCCCGGGTATTTTGGTAAAACCGATGACGGCATCAAAGCCACCGTCACGTTTTATCTCTTCGGCCAGCCTGCGGGCGAGGCGGTCGTTACTACGGACATTGGTCAGGGCGCGCGTATCGAGCTCATGTACGTGAATGCTGTCATCACGCTCGCCGATCCAGCCACCGGTAAAGATATGTACCTCGTGACCACGGGACACGCATTCCTGCGCGATACGCAACAGACTGCGTTGCATGCCGCCGTATTCAAAAAACAGTGACACGGCAAAGGCCAGTTTGTAAGGTTTATCTCCGCTCATGCCAACATTCATAGCGCTGGCCCCTCAAGCACGGCACTGAGGCGTTCGAGGACCTCATCGACCGTGATCAATTGCATGGCGCGTGCATCGTGCACACGTGTACCCCACTTGACGGTTTGCGGGTCCTTGCCAAGGATCTCGCGCACGGCCTGATCATAATGGTCAATCACATACTCGCGTTGCCGGTACGGCCCCGACAACCATGACGGTGCCACGGCATACAGACCGACCACGGGGGTGCCCACGGCCACGGCCATGTGCACCGGGCCGGTGTCGGGTGCCAATAGACAATCGGCGGCCTCTAACAGCGCGGCCAGTTGCTTGGGATGGGTCTGGCCGGCGAGATTCTTTATCGGTATTACCAGCTGCCTTTCAATGGCCTGGATAAGCGCAGCCTCTTCAGGGTTCGCGCCCCCGGTGAGAATGATCTGCGCGCCCCTTGCCTGCAGCTGCGTGATCACCTCGGCATAACGCTCGGCCGGCCAGTTACGTTCGGCCTTGCTCGCCGCCGGGTTTACGATCACGACGCGCCCGGTGCCACCGGCCAGTTGCTGTCGCGCCCAGTCGCGCTCGGCATCGCCGATAGGCAGGCGCCAGTCGATGACGGTGTTTTCTATACCAAGGGTCTTCGCAAAGGCGAGGAAACTGTCCAGCAGGTGTTCATTAGCAAAGGGGATGGCGGCGTTGGTGAACCAGTCTTGCCGGTCGCGGGCACGCCGGGCATCAAAGCCGATCTTCAAGGGCGCCTGGATCAGCGGGTAGATCAGGTTGGCGCGCAAGGCGGCCTGCATGGCCAGTAACACATCAAAACGTTCGTGTTGGAGTCGCTTGCGCAGGGCCAGATAATCACCGGGCCCGCGCGGCTTGTCGATGACGATGAACTCTACGCCATCCAGGCCCTCGACTAAATTATACGCCGGGCGGGAAATGATCCAGGTGATCTGTGCCTGCGGCAGGGCCTGTTGCAGGGTGCGGATGACGGGCACGACCATGCAGATATCACCGAGTGCCGACAGGCGCAGCACGGCAATGCGCCGAATATTTTTTAACTCGATGGCCTTGTCGGGCTTCATACCGGCACTCATACCGCTGACTCAAGGGCGTCGATGACCCGTGCGGGGAGCAGGTCTTTCAGGCACTTCAGGTGGCCGAGCGGGCATTCGCGCTTGAAACATGGGCTGCAATCCAGCCCCAGGCGCAATACTCTTGCCTGGGCATTCAGGGGTGGGGTGAAACCCGGATCGGAGGAACCGTATATCGCCACCAGTGAACGACCCAGGCTGGCCGCCACATGCATGAGACCGGAATCGTTACTCACCACGTGCGTCGCCAGTGACATGAGGTCTATCGCCTCACCCAGCGAGGTGCGTCCGGCAAGATCCACGCAACGGTTTTCTGTTAGCATATTGATCGCCGTCGTCACCGGCTCATCTTTATTCGAACCAAATAACCACACCTGCCCACCCTTATCTAACCAGTAGCGTGCGACCTCGGCATAATATTCTTCCGGCCAGCGCTTGGCCGGGCCGTACTCGGCCCCGGGGCAAAGGACCAGGATCGCTTCCGCGTTGTTTAAACCATGTTTATTTAACGCGGTCTCAACACCTTCATCAGAAATGGACAAGACCGGTGTTGGTATCGGCGGCGGTTGCGGGGCATCGGCGGCATAGGCGGCATAGGCGAGCGCACAAAAGCGCTGCACCGTCATGCTAAGCACTGTCTTATCCAGCTTGCGTGCGTCATTGAGCAGGCCGTAACGAAATTCACCAACATAACCGGTGCGCGTTGGCGCACCGGTAAAGAATGGCACCAGTGCCGACTTCCACGAGTTCGGCAGGACGATGACTTGTGAATAATTGTTTGCACGCAGCGCCACGCCCAGGCGACGGCGTTTGCCAAAACCAAACTCACCATGACCGAGTGGCATGTCGATCGCCGCATTCACCTCGGACATGCGTTCCAGCAAGGGCCGTGACCAGGCCGGCGCGAGCACATCAATCAGGCAATCGGGCTGCTGTTGCTTGAGGGTAATGAACAGGCTTTGTGCCATAACCATGTCGCCGACCCAGGATGGGCCAACAACGAGAATATTTGATGCAGGTATAGCAGACATGATGCGGCTAATCGTCAGACCCCGCGTGTGCCACGGCGTAGAACGTGAATAGTTTATTTATCCTTGAGGATGTATTCGGCGCCACAGTAAGGGCACTTGGCCTTTCCGGTTTCCTCAATCGGCAGGAATACGCGCGGATGGGAGTTCCATAAGGACTGGTTTGGCATCGGACAGTGCAGGGGCAACTCACCGCGCGTGATCTCATAGTGAGTGTGTACCTTACTCGCGTTCAAACTCTTTTGCGCCTCAGCCATGTTCTCTCCTCCGGAACTCGATTTATTTTATTTTAATAAATTCTTTATCCCCCTCCCTCGATGGGAGGGGATTAAATTAAACCGTTGTCAGCCAGTCCTGATGTTCTTTACGGCGCCCGTGCACGTAGTCGAAATACAGCGACTGCAGACGTTCGGTTACCGGCCCACGTGAACCCTCACCGATAGGGCGACCATCGAGTTCACGAATCGGCGTCACCTCGGCGGCGGTGCCGGTGAAGAAGGCCTCGTCGGCGACATAGACCTCATCACGGGTGATGCGTTTTTCGCGCACCTCGTAACCGCACTCATTGGCGATCTGCACGATGGTCTCGCGCGTGATGCCTTCCAGCGCCGAAGTCAGCTCCGGGGTATAGATAACGCCATTGCGCAGCATGAAAAAGTTTTCACCACTGCCCTCGGCAACAAAACCATCGACATCGAGTAACAGCGCCTCGTCACAACCACAGGCCAGGGCCTCCTGCAGGGCAAGCATGGAGTTGATGTAATTACCATTCGCCTTGGCCTTGCACATGGCGATGTTGACGTGGTGACGGGTATAAGAGGACGTACGAACCTTGATGCCATTCTTCATGTTATCGGCACCGAGATAAGAACCCCACTCCCAGGCCGCGACCATGACGTGCGTCTTCAGGTTATCGGCGCGCAGGCCCATGCCCTCGGAACCATAAAAACACATCGGCCGAATGTAGGCCGACTCGAGATTGTTTTCACGCACCGCGGCGCGGGTCGCCTCGTTGACCGTGACCTTGTCGAACGGCATCGGCATGTTCAGGATCTTCGCCGAACGAAACAGGCGATCGGTATGTTCCTGCATGCGGAAGATCGCCGTGCCCTGCTCGGCCTTGTAGGCACGCACGCCTTCAAACACCCCCAGGCCATAGTGCAACGTGTGCGTCAGTACATGAACGGTGGCCTCGCGCCATGGCACCATCTCGCCGTCCAGCCAGATGAGGCCGTCACGATCTGCCATGGTAGGTGTTAAAGTAGTCACGTCTCTCTTCCTATTTAAAGGCACCCGTATAAATTGCTCCAGCACTTTCTGAGGGTGTCAAAAATCTGCTCAAAATGCTCATTTACTATTTGTAAACTCCGCTTTTTCGCAGATGTTTTCCTACTCAGAAAGCACTATCCCTAATTTATACAGGCACCTATTTTAAGTTTAACTGCCCAGCCAGGCCTGCCAGAGCCGCTGGACGGTTTGCCGCTCCGCCACGAACCGGTCTGCCGGGACGCGCGCGGGCTGGGCCTGCAGCTTCAAACGGTGGACCTCGGCGCGGTAGGCGCGATAGGCATCGGCCAATGCCGCCCCGTCCGCCTCGGCTAATAAGCCGGTGGCGACCAGTGTCTCAAGCAAGCGGATATTGTCCGTCCATTCGAGCAATTGCGGGTGGCTAACCGACCACTGCAGGACTGCGTATTGAACCATAAACTCAATATCGACGATACCACCGAGGTCCTGCTTGAGGTCAAATTCTTCACGATTTTTACTGCCCAGCTCGCTGCGCATACGGGCACGCATCTCGACCACCTCGCGCACCAGTTCTGCGGTCTCGCGTGGCCGGGCAAGCACCTCTCGACGCACCGCGGCAAAACCCTCGCCGAGGCGTTCATCACCGGCGACCTTACGTGCCCGCACCAGGGCCTGATGCTCCCAGGTCCAGGCCTCTGCCTGCTGGTAGGTACGGAAGGCCTCGAGGTCGGAGACCAACAGACCGGAGGCACCGCTCGGGCGCAGGCGCAGGTCGACCTCATACAGGATCCCGGCCGTGGTCTGGGTGTTCAAGAGGTGGGTCATGCGCTGCGCGAGGCGGGCGAAAAATACTGTAGAATCAATTGGTTGCTTTCCATCCGTAACGGTCTCGGCGACCCCGGCATGGAGGAACACAATATCGAGGTCGGAGCCGTAACCCAGCTCGATGCCGCCGAGCTTGCCGTAGGCGAGCACGGCAAAGCCCGGGTCACAGGGCTTGCCGTCAAACAGCGACGGCGGGCGACCGTGCCGCCGGACCATATGCTGCCAGGCCAGGTCCAGCACGCGCTGCAGACAGACCTCGGCGATCTCGGTGAGGTGGTCACTGACCTGCATCAGGGGCATATCGGCGGTGACATCGGCGGCGGCAACACGCAGCACGTTGGCCTGCTTGAACTGGCGCAGGATATCCATGTGCCGCTCCAGGTCCGCCTCGTCGACGCCCTGGAAGCGCATATCCAGCTCGGCCTGCAATTGCTCGCGTTTCGGTAACTGGTAAAGACTGCGCACATCGATGAGCTCGTCGAGCAACAGCGGGTAATTGCTCAGTTGCTCGGTGATCCAGGGGCTGGCCGCGCACAGGCGCACCAGTTGTGAGAGGGCAATGGGGTTTTCAACCAGCAAAGACAGATACGCGGTACGCCGCGCAATTTGCTCAATCAGGCCCAGTACGCGGATCAGGGCCATGTCGGCCTCTGCCCCCGCTGAGCCTGTGGTCCCGGCCGCACCGAGCAATAGGGGCATGAGCCGATCCATACGCTGGCGGCCCTGCGCGCTCAGGGCGCGGCAGGCGTAGCTGTCGCGTAACTCGCCCAGCCGACGTAATATCTCGCCGACATCCTGGTAACCGGCCTGGTGCAAAATCTGCTCGGCCCGCGCCGTATCAAGGCTATTCTGCCAGACGGCCTGCAGGTCGGTATGGCCACTGGCCTCGGTCTGTGTCTCGCCCTGCGGCGCGGCAAATACCTGGCGGAAATGCGAGTCGACCTGCCTGCGATAGGCCGCCAGCCTGGTACTAAAGACCTGCCAGTCGGCACAGTCCATGGCCAGGGCGAGACGCGCCTGGCCGGCGGCGTCAGACGGCAGCTTATGGGTTTGCTCATCACGCCACATCTGCAGGCGGTGTTCGGTATTTCGCAGGAAGATATAGGCCTCGCGCAACGCGGTAACAACATAGCCCGGTAACATCCCCTCTTCTTCGAGGACCTGTAAAATCTTTAAAATCGGCCGCTGCCGCAGGGACTCATAGCGGCCGCCATGGATGAGCTGAAAGGCCTGGCCGATGAACTCGACCTCACGGATCCCACCCGCACCGAGTTTGACATTGTTCGCCATGCCCTTGCGCGCCACCTGCCGCTCAATCATCTGCTTCATCTCGCGCAGTGACTCGAAGACACCGAAATCGATATAGCGCCGATAGACAAACGGCCGCAGGGTCTCGAGGAGTTGCGCGCCCTGCCTGCGATCACCGGCCACCACGCGGGCCTTGATCATGGCATAACGTTCCCACTCACGACCGTGGGTCTGGTAATACTCCTCGAAGGCATCAAAACTCATCGCCAATGGCCCGCTCTCGCCAAACGGACGCAGGCGCATGTCGACGCGGAAGACGAAACCCTCGGCAGTGGCGGCATCCAGGGCATTGATCAAACGACGGCCGAGGCGAGTGAAATACTCGCTGTTGTCCAGCTGCACGCGCCCACCGCGCGTCGTACCCTCTTCCGGGTAGGCAAGGATAAGGTCGATATCCGAGGAATAATTCAGTTCCCTGGCGCCGAGCTTGCCCATGCCCACGACCACCAGCGACTGGTCTCGGCCCTCGGCATCACAAGGCCGGCCGAGTTCCTTCTGTTGCCAGCGTGACAGCATGCCGAGCGCCGTTTCCAGGCAGGCCTCGGCCAGCCAGCTCAATTCATGGGTGGTTTGTCGCAGGTCATTCCAGTGCAGCAGGTCGCGGAAACTAATACGCAGCATCTCGCGTTGCCGGTATTCGCGCAGTACCTGCTGTAAGGCCGCCTCGTTGCCGACATCGAGCACGCGGTGTGCGAGTGTCTGCAGTTGCTCGCCATAGCGGTAGGCACGAAACAGGTCACCACTGCGACACAGGTCAGCAAACAAATGGGGTTCTCGCGCGCAGAGGCCGGCAGCAAACTCGCTTAAGGCGAACACCTTAATCAGGCCGCGATGCAAACCCGGCTCAAGGGGAGGGGCCAATCCTGCTTCATGGAGGGCCTGCTGATAGCGTTCCCAGGCCTGGCCTGCTGATGGCTGTAATATTTCAGGCAGGTCAGCAAATAACGCTGTTTGTTCGTCACTCATGCCGCAAGCTTAAGAGCCTTGCCCCGTCCATGACAAGCGCTTTACACATTTAGACCTAAAGTCCTGTGCCTGCAGGCCGCAATAAATAGGGAATAAACCTACTCAAGCAGATATTCAGCAGGAGACCTTGCATGGAGTTTAAGGACTATTTGAAGATCATGGTCATGAAGGATGCCTCGGACCTGTACCTGGCCGCCGGTGCCCCGCCTTCGGCCAAATTCCATGGCTCACTCAAGGCCATGGAGCAAAAGACCCTGACCGGCCAGGATGTCAAAGACATTGCCTATGCGATCATGGATGAAGGCCAGATCGCCGAATTTGAGGCCAAGCCGGAGATGAACCTGGCCCTGTCACTATCCGGAGTCGGCCGTTTTCGCGTCAATATCTTCAAACAGCGCAATAACCTGTCGATGGTGATCCGCAACATCAAGACCGATATCCCGCACTTTGAAGACCTCGGCCTGCCGCCGATCATGAAAAAGATCATCATGACCAAACGTGGCTTGGTGTTGTTTGTCGGTGCCACGGGTTCCGGTAAATCGACCTCGCTAGCCTCGCTCATTGATCACCGCAACACCAACAGCGCCGGGCACATCATTACCATCGAAGACCCGATCGAATTTGTGCACCAGCATAAAAAGAGCATCGTCAACCAGCGTGAGGTCGGTGTCGATACCGACAGTTATGCCGACGCACTGAAAAACACCCTGCGCCAGGCCCCGGATGTGATCCTGATTGGTGAGATCCGTGACCGCGAGACCATGGAACACGCACTGGCCTTCGCCGAAACCGGCCACCTCGCCATCTCGACCCTGCACGCCAACAATGCCAACCAGGCACTCGATCGTATTATCAATTTCTTCCCGGAAGAGCGTCGTAACCAGTTACTCAATGACCTGTCCATGAACCTGCAGGCCTTTATCTCACAGCGCCTGATCCCGACCGTGGATGGCAAGCGCTGTGCCGCCATCGAGATCCTGCTCGGTACACCGCTGGTACGCGACACCATCAAGCGTGGTGAGATCGGCGAACTTAAGGAGATCATGAGCAAGTCCGCCAACATCGGCATGCAGACCTTCGACCACGCCCTCTATGAACTGTTCAAGACCGGCAAGATTAGTGAGGAAGAGGCCCTGCGCAATGCCGACTCTGCCAACAACCTGCGTCTGCGCATCAACCTTGCGGATGAACAGCGTGATGATAACGCGGCCGGTGCCGGCCTGAGTCTGGTCGATGACGAACCTGGAGAAGAAGAGGCACCAGCCACTGGCGGACCGGCTAGCTTTAGCCTTGAGGATATACCCAGCGATGAAGAAACTACTAGCTAGGCCTGCCTGCTTTTAATAGTTCAATAGCTCAAAGAACCCTGCAGGTTACACCATAGAACCTGTTCAGGTTCGTTATGAGTACCCCACCCGTACCGAATCGGGGTAACCTCAACCTTCTCCGATGTCTGCGGAGCTTACGATTTCTACGTATTTGCAAGCTTCCTAGGTTGTCAAATTCACCACTCATAGATGCCCTGACGCTGGAAGCGTAGGGTACTCATGATGGAGCTTGAAAAGCTCCTATGAGCCACTACGGGTCCATCATGCTGTCTCATAGAATGCTTGCAGCATTCATTATGAGTACCCCACCCATACCAGGTCGGGGCAACCTCAACCATCTCCGATTTATCTGTGCTTAGTTGAGTTCTTACGTTTATGTGAGCTTCTTAGGTATCTTATTTAACCACTCATAGATGCCCCGACGCTGGAAGCGTAGGGTACTCATGATGGAGCTTGAAAAGCTCCTATGAGCCACTACGGGTCCATCATGCTGTCTCATAGAATGCTTGCAGCATTCATTATGAGTACCCCACCCATACCGGGTCGGGGCAACCTCAACCATTTCCAATGGGTCAGGGCAAAAAAAGCCCCGTCATTGCTGACGGGGCTTTTATCATTTAGCTCGCGCATAGATACCTACGGCATCATCATGCTGTCTCACAGAATCCTCTTCGGGTTACACCATAGAACCCTGCGGGTTCATTATGGATACCCTAACCACTTCCAGTGGTTCAGGGCAATTAAAAAAGATACGTTAACTGCAGGCCCATGCGGTCACCAATTGAATCCGTAACAATGTCGACATTGTTATTGGATGCGCCAGCAACCGTCGCATTAGAGAAGGCGGCCGTGTAATCATTTGGTTTTTCAACATCGCGGAAGCCGTAGTTAAAGGTCAAACGCGCCTTCGGTGTGAAGTGATAGGTAACACCCAATGTGGTTTCATCGATTTCACGCTCATTACCCGGGTCGATGCCTGCGGCGACAGAATACAGGCGCTGTTCACGCGCCCAACGGATGTCAAACTGCCAGTGCTTGTCGAGATAGAAGCCATATTCTAATTGTAAGGCGCGTGATTTGTTGTCTTCATCGGCAGCCAATTGAACTGTCCCTACGAAAGGGTTACCCGTTTGACCTGCGACACCCGCAACAGGGCCAAGGAAGATCATGCCTTTGGCATATTCAAGCTCGGCGGCAAAGCGGTGTTTGTACTTGGAGCCAAAGAATTTGCCCAGACCCTTAACACCAACACCGTAGCGGGTACGGTCAAATTCTTCACCCGTAGGGTCGGTGTAGAACTGGCGCTCACCACTCTGGTGCCAGGCAAACATCTTCACGCCATTCTTGCGTGGGCCTTTCCCGCCTGGCAGCAATTTTTCTGCTGAGGCATAAAGATATAGTTCCTCGTTGTTATCGCTGTCACTGCCGCGGCTAATGGATTCGCCACGACCGACCTTGACGGCGTAGCTCAAGTCCCACGAATTGTTGGCAACCTTAAAACTATCAAAGACCTGCACACCCCAGTCACGCGCCGCACTAAAGCCATAGGCCTCACGCTGTGCCGTGCCGATGTCATCTGACCCCGGTACTTGACCGACAGCAGTGGTATTACCACTGTAGAAATTTTCCAGTACCTGTGCCGCACCAAAGGTGGTGAATTCGATGAAATCAATGGTATGGACAGCCTGAAAGATTTCTTCTGAAATCGGGTTTTTGAACAAACCTGCGCGGATACGGGCGCCCGGGATATGGTTAAAGGTCAGGCTGGCATGGTCGAGCGAGACCGGGCGACGATCTGTACTAAATTGGTTCTGATTGAACAGGCCATCATCGAGTGCCAGCAGGCCGAAGTAGTTAATCTTCGAGGTAAAGCTATTTAATAACGGCCCCGATAAACGACCACGCATCCCCAGGCGTGCGCGACGCAGGTAGACTTGTTCGGTCTCGTTAAAGTCAGGGACAACGGTATTAGGCACGGCATAAGAGCCGTTAGCAGGGGCACCTACAAGGGTGAGCCCTTTCAATTTTTCAGCACCCGGGTTAGCACTGTAGGCAGGCTGAACAAAGGCAAACAGACGGTGATCCGGCGCCTTTTTCCCTTCCGTGCCCTGCAACATCAGCCAGTTAGCAGCACTGGCGGTACCCGTGAGCAGCAGCCCTGACAGGCAAGCAACCGTAGTCACCGCATGCTTAATATGGGGGGATATGAACATGTGTCTCTCCAAATGAATAGTGTTAAATACACTTTGTTATTATCAGTTGTTATTATTAACTGACGGCGCAGTATAGAAATTTTTTTGCCTGTTTTTATAAGCTAAAGATGGCAATCAGATGGATAGACGAACTTGAGGAGCCATTTATTCCATTTTCTTCATTTGTATATTTTATGGCTGCCATAAAAATAAAAAGTACGTGAGCGATGGAATAATTGCTTATTGTTATCCGTCTACGCTTAAGGGCTACGATAATTATCATGAAGCTGCTTGATACATTATGCAAAAACCGTGAATTTGACCAAGCACTAACCAAAAGCCGTGAACGTCTGTATCGGATCGCCTTTGCATGGAGCCATCACCCCGATGTCGCCGATGATTTAGTGCAGGAGACGTTTTCCAAGGCCTTGCGTCAACGCAAGCAGCTTAGAGACATCGATTCAATCGGGCCGTGGTTATTCAAAATACTTATGAATACCTGGCATGATTATCTGCGTTGCAAAAAAGAGACTATTGAATATGACGAAAATCTCTTTGCCGATGAGGAAACCCCCGAGTCAGTCAATTCACGCTATGAAACGAAACAGCACGTGAGACAAGCGATGCAGAGTTTACCGATGGGCCAACGTGAGGTATTAACATTGGTTGATCTGGAGCATTGCAGTTACGCCGAGGTGACCGAAATATTAAATATACCCGCAGGCACCGTGATGAGCCGGTTATGTCGTGCTCGGCGTCTTTTAAAAGAGATATTGCTTGATAATAGTCGACAAGCCAATGTGCTTGAACTAAGGAGACACAAGCTTTGAACCGGGATAAACATTTTATTTCAGATGAAGAGCTAAGTGCTTTTCTCGATGATCAACTCGATGCACATGAACGCGACCGGATATTGGCCGTGATTAATCACGATAGTAATACTAACCACCGCCTGAGCGAACTGCGCCTGTTACGGGATATGCTTCAACATACCTACGAGCAACCACCCCGTCGCAACAATATGAATAAAAATTCTGTTGCTACCAATAATTTCACTACGCGCTGGGCCATGGCAGCCTGTGTGATGCTGTGTTTTGGCGTAGTACTGGGTTGGTTCGGCCATCTGGGAGTAACTACCGACAAACCGTTAGAAAATTTATCTGCTGTCAGTACCCCTACACAGTCGGCTAATATGATTTTGCATCTGACGTCCTCTGATCCGGATAAAATTAATGCTGCGCTGGATCGGGCAGAGCATATACTTGCAACGAATAAAACACATAACAAGAATTTTCAACTTGAGATTATTGCCAACGATGGTGGGCTTAATTTAATGCGTCAGGACGAACCTTCTTACCAATTGCGCGTCAAGGCATTAACGGCTCAATACGACAATGTGACATTTCTTGCTTGTGCCAAAGCAATCAAGAATTTGCAGGAAAAAGGTATCGATATAGAGTTATTGCCCGAGGTTGGAATCGCCCCATCGGCATTAAAGCAAATTATTCAGCGCATGCAACAAGACTGGCAATACATCAAGGCTTGAAGCAAAACCCTACTTCCACTATATCGCTTGCAGGGCAACCCCGCTAAAAAGAGATTCCAGGAACAATTTTAAACCTCGGTGTACGTGCACAACGGGCATAAAAAAACCCCCGCCTTTCGGCGAGGGTTTCATATAAGGCTTGGGAAAAGCCAGGGCTTACATCATGCCGCCCATGCCACCCATACCGCCCATACCACCCATATCCGGGGCACCGCCACCGGCACCATCTTCAACTGGTGCATCAGCCACCATGCATTCGGTGGTGATCATGAGGCCGGCTACCGACGCGGCATTTTGCAATGCTGAGCGGGTGACCTTGGTTGGATCCAGAATACCCATTTCGATCATGTCGCCGTACTCACCGCTAGCGGCATTATAACCGTGGTTACCTTTACCGGCCTCAACATTGTTAAGAACCACTGAGGCCTCTTCGCCGGCATTGGTGACGATCTGACGCAGCGGCTCTTCCATGGAGCGACGGGCGATGCTGATGCCCACGTCCTGATCATGGTTGTCACCCTTCAGATCCTTGAGGGCCTGCAGGGCCCGCACCAGGGCAACACCACCGCCCGGTACCACACCCTCTTCGACGGCAGCACGTGTTGCATGCAGGGCATCTTCCACGCGGGCCTTCTTTTCTTTCATTTCAACTTCGGTAGCAGCACCGACCTTGATCACGGCAACACCACCGGCCAGCTTGGCGACGCGTTCCTGCATCTTTTCACGGTCGTAGTCAGAAGAGGTTTCTTCCATTTGTGAACGGATCTGGTTAACGCGGTCTTCGATTTCCTTGGCGTTACCGGCACCATCGATAACAATGGTTTCTTCCTTGGTGACAACGATTCGCTTGGCGGAACCCAGTTCTTCGAGAGTGGCCTTCTCCAGTGACAGACCGACCTCTTCAGAGATCACGGTACCACCGGTGAGGATAGCGAGGTCCTGCAGCATGGCCTTGCGACGATCACCGAAGCCCGGGGCCTTAACGGCACAGACCTTGACGATACCACGCATGGTGTTCACCACCAGTGTCGCCAGGGCTTCACCTTCAACGTCTTCGGCGATAATGATCAGCGGACGACCCGCCTTGGCAACAGCTTCCAGCACAGGCAACAATTCACGGATGTTGGAGACCTTCTTGTCATGGATAAGCACGAACGGCTCTTCCATTTCGGCGGTCATGTTCTGCTGGTTGTTGACGAAGTAAGGTGACAGGTAGCCGCGGTCGAACTGCATACCTTCAACGACGTCGAGTTCGTTTTCCAGGCTGGTGCCTTCTTCAACGGTGATAACGCCTTCCTTGCCGACCTTATCCATTGCATCGGCAATGATGTCACCGATATTGGCATCGGAGTTGGCAGAGATGGTGCCGACCTGGGCAATGGCCTTGTTGTCGGCGCATGGCTTGGAGAGCTTCTTCAGTTCTTCAACGGCAGCGGCAGCGGCCTTGTCGATACCGCGCTTCAGGTCCATCGGGTTCATACCGGCGGCAACTGACTTCATGCCTTCACGGACAATGGCCTGGGCCAGAACCGTAGCCGTGGTGGTACCGTCACCGGCGACATCAGACGTCTGTGACGCGACTTCCTTCACCATCTGTGCGCCCATGTTTTCAAACTTGTCCTGCAGCTCAATTTCCTTGGCGACAGAAACACCGTCCTTTGTCACGGTTGGAGCACCGAAGCTCTTTTCCAGAACAACATTACGACCCTTAGGACCCAAAGTAACCTTAACGGCATTGGCCAGGATGTTGATACCGGCGACCATACCGTGACGCGCGTCATCACCAAATCTTACTTCTTTTGCTGACATGTTATTTCCTCTTAAAAATTATTCGTTAATAGTCGCGGGATGGCCTTAGCCTTCTACCACGCCCATGATGTCTTCTTCGCGCATAACCAGCAGGTCTTCGCCGTTAACCTTGACTTCGCTGCCTGAGAACTTGCCAAACATCACGATGTCGCCCACCTTAACGTCGAGGGCGCGAATATCGCCGTTCTCGAGGATCTTGCCCTTACCTACTGCCAAGACTTCACCCTGGGCAGGCTTTTCGGTTGCTGAATCTGGGATCACGATGCCCCCGGCGCTGGTGCGCTCCTCTTCCTTACGGCGGACGATCACACGATCATGCAAAGGACGAATGTTCATGAATAAACTCTCCTGAAATTATTACTATATAAATCAATGGTTAATCTTTTATTGCGAGCGTTGTTAGCACTCACCGCGGATGAGTGCTAATCATAAGGCCGAAACATGAAAAATCAAGGGCGCAGGGGAAGAATTATCTCGTGGGAAGAATTATCTCGTTGCAGATCGAGTCAATAACGCAAAGGGCGCAAAGACGCAGAGGACGCCAAGAAAACCTAACTGTAAGAATAAGAAAGTGTTATAGAGGATTTATATGATTAACAGGGTAGTTTGCCGCTCTATGTTGAATATATACGACTTTTTAATCCTTTCAATTTTGTCCAGATTATTTAATACCGCATAGAATAAGCATAGTCTCCTGGTATTTTTTTCTGGATTTCCTTTGCGTCCTCTGCGTCTTTGCGCCCTTTGCGTTACTTTCCAGAGAGTTAACGACTACTCAGTCATCATCACGCCAGTATTCGCCCTCGATGGTGCGGGAAGAGTCAGTGGGGCGGCGGCCAGGTCCCGGCGGCGGGCGCATGCGGCGACGTAACCAGGCCTTGATCACGGCACGCCGCAGCGGCGTGACCAGGCACAGAAATCCAATAATATCTGTGAAAAAACCGGGGGTTAGCAACAATATGCCGCCAATGAGCAGGAAAAAACCTTCCAGCATTTCAATCGCCGGGACCTCTCCGCGTGCAGTGGCCTCCTGCACCCGGCGCAGGGTCGACAACCCCTGGGCCTGCAACAGCATGGCGCCGAGTACGGCGGTAAAGACCACCATGAAGACGGTCGGGATGGCACCGATCACCGAGCCTATCTCGATCAACAGGTAGAGCTCGAGCAGGGGCACGGCGATAAACAGCAGGAATAAAATATGGCCAGGACGCATCTTGTATAAGGTACTCGGGACAGCGGCTGAGGGCAAAGAAAAATCCGCTACCTCGGCTATTACGGGATCATCACTAGTGGCGAGTCTGTGAATCTAGTATCTTTCCTTATATATGGAGCCAAAGACTGTCCATTCGCACACACCCATGCTGGTGTATTGCACCTGTCCGGATCATGCGACAGCGGTTAGCCTCGCCAACACCCTTGTCGATGAGGCGCTGGCCGCCTGCATCAATATCGTGCCGGGCCTGACCTCGATATATCACTGGCAGGGCAAACGCGAAACGGGCAGCGAAGAACTACTTATGATAAAAACTATCCAGGAACAGTACCCGACCCTGCAGGCACGTATCGTGGCATTACACCCTTACGAACTTCCCGAGGTGATCGCTGTCTCTATTCAGGCAGGCTTACCCGCCTATTTGGACTGGATTGATACATCCTGTCACCGAAATACCATGAAGCCGAACCATTAACGAAGACAACAGATATGAAAAAACTACTACTCCTGCTCGGCACCCTGCTTATCAGTCAGCTGGCCTTTGCCATTGCTGAAGATGAACTCCTGCCCCCGGAACAGGCGTTTAGTGTTAACGCCCGCGCCATTGACGCCAACACCATCGAGGTTGAATGGAAAGCGGCTGAGGGTTACTACCTCTACCACGACAAATTCAATTTCCAGTCAGAAACCCCCGGCATTGATCTGGGCACGGCACAAATTCCACCAGGCAAAAAGAAGTTTGGCCTGCGTGCCGACGGTACCGAGGGCGAACTGGAGGTCTACCGTCACAAGGTAGCGATCACCCTGCCGCTGAAACGCAGCGATGCCGCCAGCCAGAACAGCCTGCGCCTGAGCGTCGGTTCCCAGGGCTGTGCCGATGTGGGTGTCTGCTACCCACCCCGTCGCCAAACTGTTTTACTCAACCTGCCCGCAGCCACGCTTGTATCAAAAAACGTTACAGGCCTGCAGTCATTAACCTCACTCGGTAACAGTCTGGGTCTGGGCAGCGCCGAGCGCGAGTTCCTGCCCCCCGATGAGGCCTTTGCCTTTAGTGCCCACATAAATGAAACCGGCAACATCATTGCCGACTGGCAGATCGCAGAGGGTTATTACCTGTACCGTGACAAGTTTGCCTTCAGTACCGACAGCGCCGGCATGCAAGTCGGTAATGTCAGCCTGCCCGCGGGTGAAATGCACCACGGTATTCTGCCTAGCGGTGGCGAAGGTGACGTTGAGGTTTATATGCACGGTGTGCAGGTCGCCGTGCCCGTGCTACGAAGTAATGCCGCAGGCAAAGTAATTAACCTGACTGCCAAGTTCCAGGGTTGTGCCGATGCCGGTATATGTTATCCACCGATGAAGAAAACGGTGAGCCTCGAGTTACCCGCCGGTCTTGCCAGTAGCTCTCAAGGCAGTGCGTCAGCAGATACCAGCTCAACTGTCTCGTCAACCAAAGACGAGCCTGTTGCCGAACAAGATCGGCTTGCGCACCTGCTTACCAACAAGCCTGTGCTTGCGGTGTTATTGTTCTTCGTCTTCGGTATCGGACTAGCACTAACACCCTGTGTCTTCCCGATGATACCTATCCTGTCCAGTATCATTGTTGGCCAGGGCGAAGGCATTACCACGCGCAAGGCCTTCACCTTATCACTTGTCTACGTTTTAGCTATGGCGGTTACCTACACAACTGGCGGTATTATTGCCGGCATGTTTGGTGAAAACCTGCAGGCCGCCTTCCAGAATGCCTGGATCATCAGTGGTTTTGTCGGCATCTTCGTCGTCTTGTCGCTGTCGATGTTCGGTTTCTATGACCTGCAACTGCCCTCCGCCCTGCAGAGCAAACTCACCGAGATCAGCAACAAGCAGGAAGGCGGTACACTCATCGGTGTTGCTATCATGGGTTTCCTCTCGGCCTTGATCGTCGGCCCTTGTGTCGCCGCACCACTGGCCGGTGCACTGCTTGTCATCGGTCAGACTGGTGACCCAGTTCTAGGAGGCTTTGCCTTGTTCTCATTGTCGATGGGTATGGGTGCACCGCTTCTCGCTATCGGTGTCTCGGCCGGTAAATTCCTGCCACGCGCCGGTGACTGGATGAAACCGATCAAGGCCGTGTTCGGCGTAGCCCTGCTGGCCGTGGGTATCTGGATGCTGGAACGCATTATCCCGGCAGAAGTCACCAATACGCTCTGGGCCGTGTTGCTCATCATCTCTGCCGTTTATATGGGTGCACTCAGCCACCTACCGGTAGAGGCTGATGGATGGAGCAAACTTTGGAAAGGCATAGGACTGGTCGGTCTGATCTATGGTGTTATGTTGTTGATTGGTGTAGCCAGTGGCAATACCGACATGATGCAACCACTGCGTTCTTCTAACACCGTGATCATGGGAGGTAGTGCAACGGCCATGGAGCATAAAGTCTTCGACAAGGTAAATAATAATGCTGAACTCGATGTCGCGATCAAGAAGGCCAGTAGTGAGGGTAAGGCGGTGTTCCTCGACTTCTATGCCGACTGGTGCGTCGAATGTATCCGCATGGAAAAATCGACCTTTGCCAAACCAGAGGTACAAGCCCTGTTTGCCGACATGGTTCTGCTCAAGGCCGACGTTACCGACAATAATGATGAACACAAGGCGATGCTTAAACGCTTTGGTTTAATAGGCCCGCCGGCGATGATGGTGTTTGGCAAGGATGGCATGGAAAGGCGTAACTATCGCATGATCGGTTTCTATCCACCGGAAGAATTTGTGCCACACGTACGCCAAGCCTTGCAGTAGAACACTGCTGGGAAGCCGTCATTGTTGTTACTATGCGCGCCGGTCGTATTGATTACGACCGGCCTTTTTTATAAAACAAACGAGAAAGATGCTTTCTCAAGTACCTTTATTTAGGGATATGTCCGTGAAAAAACTCAGCCTCGTCAGCCTTGGATTACTGGCAGTATTACTCAGTGCTTGTGGTGAGAACAAGAATGCAAATACTGAAAACCCACCAGCCAAAACAGTAACCAGCAGCATAAGCATTATCGGCAGCCCACGCCCCGGGTTTGCCCTGCCTGATACCGAGGGTACACCACACCATATTAAAGAATGGGATGGCAAGGTGCTCGTGATCAACTTCTGGGCGACCTGGTGCCCGCCCTGTCGCAAAGAGATGCCAGCCTTTATCGCCTTACAGGAACAATATGGCGCACAGGGCCTGCAGTTTATCGGCGTCGCCATCGATGAGGCCGACAAGGTCATCGACTTCATGGATACCTATGGTGTGAACTACCCGATGCTGCTTGGTGATCTGGCCGCCATCGATGTGGGCAAACAATATGGCAATCGCTTCGGCGCGCTGCCCTATACCGTGATCGTCGACCGCCAGGGCATGATCGCCTTTACCCGCCGTGGAGAGCTTGAAAAACACGACGCCGAGGCCGAGATCAAAAAACTACTCTAGGCCTCGCTTGGCCTTCTGGAAAGTAACGCAAAGGTCGCAAAGACGCAGAGAACGCTGAGTAAACTCGAAAAAAATCAGTTCCACATAGTAATTCAAGTGAAATACGAATTATCCAGTTATCATGTAAATCCTGTTTAATTAGCTTTTGTTCTTCTCTGCGAGCTTTGCGTCTCGCGCGATGTTTAGGAGAAACAAGTGTCGCGAAGTGCATGGACGCACGAGGGCGACCCCCTGCGTTACCTACCGGGAATAAAAATATACTCCATGCCTATTTTGTGAACTTTGTTGAGAAATTCGGCGAATTTTGGCTTAAATTCTCAAAACGTGCGCAGAACTGGACAAGCTTTCCCAGATCCTTCACAATACGCACAGGATTACTGAAAATTTCATGCGTGATCATGTAGCTATATGCATCGATCATGCCGCTATTTCAAAGATTAACGATAGACATGGCAAAACTATTACTCCTGAATGGCCCGAATCTGAACCTGCTCGGCACCCGTGAGCCGGCGATCTATGGTGCCACTACGCTCAAGGATATCGAGACCCGCCTGACCGAACTGGCCACCGGGGCCGGCCATAAACTCGACTGCCTGCAGAGTAATGCCGAGCATGAGCTCGTCAACCGCGTACAACAGGCACAGCAGGAAGGCGTCGCCTTTATCATTATTAACCCGGCCGCCTTTACGCATACGAGTGTCGCCCTGCGCGATGCCATCGCCGGGGTCGCCATCCCGTTTATCGAATTACACCTGTCCAACGTCCACGCCCGTGAGGAGTTTCGCCGCGAGTCCTACTTCTCGGACCTCGCCGTCGGTGTCATCACGGGGCTTGGCGCACAGGGTTATGAACTTGCACTGCAGGCGGCCATCGCCCGCGTTGAATAACAATTTTGATTAGAAGAGTCTGAAACATCATGGATATTCGCAAAGTAAAAAAACTCATTGAACTGCTTGAAGAGTCCGGCATTGCCGAGATTGAGATCAAGGAAGGTGAAGAGTCCGTACGCATCAGTCGCCACGGCCAGGCCCCTGCCTATGCCGCGCCGATGCCGGCACCGGTTGCCGCGGCGCCGATAGCCGCACCGGCCGCAGCAGCTGCCGCTGCCCCTGCCGAGGCAAGCAGTTTGCCGACAGGCCACCAGGTCTTGTCACCAATGGTCGGAACCTTCTACCGTTCACCTTCCCCCGGTACGCCAGAGTTTGTAAAGGTCGGACAGAGTGTTAGCGTCGGCGATACCCTCTGTATCATCGAGGCGATGAAGATCCTGAACCAGATCGAGGCTGACAAGTCAGGTGTGGTCAAGGCCATCCTTGCCGAAAACGGCCAGCCTGTCGAATACGACGAGCCATTGTTCATCATTGAGTAAAACTTGTCGGCCATCTGTAATCAGTTGCCGTCAGTGAGAGTGATCGGATCCTATGTTTGAAAAAATTGTTATCGCCAACCGCGGAGAGATCGCGTTGCGTATCCTGCGCGCCTGCCGTGAAATGGGCATCAAGACCGTTGCCGTGTATTCATCTGCCGACCGTGACCTGAAGCACGTGCGCCTGGCCGACGAGGCCGTCTGTATCGGTCCGCCCCCATCAGCCGACAGTTACCTGAATGTCCCTGCCATCATCAGTGCCGCCGAGGTGACTGATGCCATGGCGATTCACCCGGGTTATGGCTTCCTCGCCGAAAACGCCGACTTTGCCGAACGTGTCGAACAGAGTGGCTTTACCTTTATCGGTCCGAAGCCACACTCGATTCGCACCATGGGCGATAAAATCGCCGCTATCGAGGCCATGAACGCTGCCGGTATCCCCTGTGTACCAGGCTCCGATGGCCCAATTACCGAGGATGACAGCAACGTGTTAGAGGTAGCCCGCCAGATTGGTTATCCTGTCATCATCAAGGCCGCCGGTGGTGGTGGTGGACGTGGTATGCGCGTCGTGCACAGCGAGGCCGCACTGCTGAACGCAATTTCACTGACCCGCAGCGAGGCGCGCGCCGCCTTTAGCAACGATATCGTCTATATGGAAAAATTCCTCGGCGACCCGCGCCACATTGAGATCCAGGTTCTATCCGACTCGCATGGTAACGCCATCCATCTCGGTGAACGTGACTGCTCCATGCAGCGTCGCCATCAGAAGGTCGTTGAAGAAGCACCGGGTCCGGGGATTACCGCGGAGCAACGCAAGTTCATCGGTGAGCGTTGTGCTGAAGCCTGCCGCTCAACCGGTTACCTCGGTGCCGGGACCTTCGAGTTCCTGTTCGAAAACGGCGAATTCTACTTTATCGAAATGAACACACGCGTGCAGGTGGAGCACCCGGTTACCGAAATGATCACCGGTGTCGACATCGTCAAGGAACAGATCCGCATCGCCGCCGGTGAGAAACTTGGTTATAAACAGGAAGACATTGTCCTGCGTGGTCACTCGATCGAGTGCCGTATCAATGCCGAGGACCCGAAGACCTTCATGCCGTCACCGGGTACGATCAATAACTACCATGCCCCGGGCGGGCCGGGTGTGCGCGTTGATTCACACATCTATAACGGCTATCGCGTGCCACCGAATTACGATTCGATGATCGCCAAGATCATCACCCACGGTGATACCCGTGATATCGCCATCGCCCGCATGCGAGGAGCCCTGAGCGAACTGGTCGTCGATGGCATCAAGACCAACGCACCGCTGCAACTCGACATCCTCGCCGACAGCGCCTTCCAGGCCGGCGGCACGAATATCCACTTCCTCGAGAAAAAGTTAGGCTTGTAATACAGCGCCTTTCTTGAATCCCGATATAAATGCAGAGGTCGCAAAGACGCGAAGGTCGCCGAGAAGAACAAAAAATAACCATGAAAAAATTATTCATGTTTCCTTTGCGTTCTCTGCGTCTTTGCGCGATGTTTAGGACGAACAAGTGTCGCGAAGTGCATGGACGCACGAAAGCGACCCCTTGCGTTAATAACTCCTGATCATGCCATGGTTACGTTTCACACTCCGCACCGATAACGCCCACGCCGATGCCGTGATCGAAGCGCTTGAGGCCGCCGGTGCGCAGGCCGTGACACTCGTCGATGCCGAAGACCAACCCCTGTTTGAACCCGGCCCGGGCGAGACACCGATGTGGACCGAACTCGAGGCCACCGGCCTGTTCGAGGCCGACATCGATACAAAGGCCCTGCGCCAGCAACTCGCGACACAGATACCGGAAACCATCCTCGCCACGCAGCGCCTCGAACCGCTCGAGGATAAGGACTGGTCGCGCGTCTGGATGGACGACTACCAGCCGATGCGTTTTGGCCAGCGGCTGTGGATCGTGCCGAGCTGGTGCGAGGCCCCGGAAGCAGAGGCCGTCAACATCCTACTCGACCCCGGCCTGGCCTTCGGTACCGGCACCCATCCGACCACGGCCCTGTGCATGGCCTGGCTGGATGCACAGGACCTGCAAGACAAGACCGTGCTCGATTACGGTTGTGGCTCCGGCATCCTCGGCGTCGCCGCCGCCAAGCTCGGTGCCAAAAGCGTTACCGCCATCGATATCGACCCGCAGGCCCTGCTTGCCACACGCAGTAACGCTGAACGCAACGGGGTCAGTGACAAGATCCGCACCGGTCTGCCGCACGAACTGCATGATGATGAACGCTTTGATGTTGTGCTGGCCAACATCCTCGCCGGCCCGCTCGTCGAGCTGGCGCCGAGCCTCTGCCAGGCCCTGCGACCCGGCGGCTTAATAGCACTATCCGGCATCTTGCAAGAACAGGCCATGGCGGTACGCGAGGCCTACACCGCTTACTGTGACATGGACGAGCCCGTCACTGAGGGTGACTGGTTTCGTCTAAGCGGGACCAAAAGATCCTAATGGCCACTGAGCACTATGGCCGTGGCGGCCAATAATGCTATCTTCGAGCCATGATGCAGACCCAATGTCCACAATGCCACACCGCCTTTCGCGTCAGTGAAGAACAGCTTGAACTCGCCGGGGGGCGGGTCCGCTGTGGCCAGTGCCTGCATGTGTTTGTCGCCCGTGAGCACTTTATCGACACGCTGCCCGCGAAAACTATTGATCTTATTAGCGCGGATGAAATCACCCTCCCCGATATTGAGACCGACAACCAGCTTGTCGAGGTCGAGCTTGAGGGCATCGAACTCGAACAACCTGAGGAACTGGTCCTTACCGAATTAGACGTCCCTGAGATCGAAATACCCTCTCTCGACGCACTAGATGACCATGCCGAACAACCGCTAGAAACAGAAGCCGCCAGCACCGAGCCCCCGGCCGAGGATGCAACCGAGACACTGGCGAAAGCCCCAGCGGATACCTCGACTGGCATAGGGGGCGTTGAAAGTACTCCGCCTACTGACGCCGTAGCCGGCCTCCCGCCGGCCATCAATACGGCATGGTTGGGACATTATGCGGCCAATGAGGAATACCAGCCGGACGAGCTTGCCGCAGGAGAAATTCAGACTGGCCAAACGGTAGAAGTCGCCGAGGCTACACAAGGGCAGCAGGCGGCAACAGCGGCGACTGATATCACTGAACCCAGCGGCCCGGATGAAACCATACCGCTACTCACCGAAACCTATGATGCCGCGCAGCTCTACCCCGAGCTGAGCGCCGCGCCGATGCCCGTGCGGACGGCGCATACCGGACTCTACAGTCTCGCCATTCTTGCCCTGCTGGTGACTTTTCTTCTGCAAGCAACCTACGTCCTGCGCGATACCCTGGCCGAACAGCCGGCACTGCGACCCTTCATGAGCGATTTCTGCGCGGTTCTTGACTGCCGGCTCAGCCTGCCGCGTGAGCCGGAAAAGATCCTCCTCACACGTAGCGAGGTGCGCAGTCACCCGGCCCAGCGCGGCGCGTTGCTGGTCAAGGCAAGCATGCAGAACCGGGCCCACTTCCGCCAACCCTACCCTGTCCTGCGCCTGCAGTTCACTGACCTCGATGGCCGCGCCCTGGTCGGTCGCGATTTTCTACCCCGTGAATACCTGCCGGATGATGTGAATATTCAGGCCGGTATGCCCATCAATAGTGATGTCAACCTATCGCTGGAACTCGTCGATCCCGGCGGCCAGGCGGTCAGTTTCAACTTTAACCTGTTATAAGGCCCTAAAACGTGAATCCGGCACTTTGCCTATGGAGTCGAAGGGGGTATGATCGGCGGTTCGCCGTTGGCGACACTGTGTATTTAAAATAACAATTTCGGACACAAACCAGCAACATGCAAATCGGGCCTTACCACATCAGTAATCGTCTCGTCGTCGCACCGATGGCCGGCGTCACCGATCGCCCGTTCCGCCAGTTGTGCAAACGCCTCGGTGCTGGCATGGCCGTCTCCGAAATGGTCTCCTCGAACTCCCTGCTCTGGGGCAGCGAAAAGACCAAGCGCCGTGCCAACCACGATGGCGAAACCGACCCCAGATCAGTACAGATCGCCGGCGCCGTGCCGGCCATGATGGCCGAGGCCGCCAGGCACAATGCTGATAATGGTGCCCAGCTCATCGATATCAATATGGGCTGCCCGGCGAAGAAGGTCTGCAACGTCATGGCCGGTTCGGCCCTGCTGCAGAACGAGCGCCTGGTCGGCGACATCCTTGAGGCCGTGGTCAATGCCGTTGATATCCCGGTAACCCTGAAGATTCGTACCGGCTGGGACCGTGACAATCGCAACGCCGTCAACATCGCCCGCATTGCCGAACTGGCCGGTATCCAGGCGCTGGCCATCCATGGTCGCACCCGCGCCGATGCCTACAAGGGCGAGGCCGAATACGACACCATCGCCGAGGTTAAAAGCCGTATTGCGATCCCGGTAATCGCCAATGGCGATATCAACACGCCCGAGAAGGCCCGGCACGTGCTCGACTACACGGGTGCCGATGCCGTTATGATCGGTCGTGCCGCCCAGGGTCGGCCGTGGATCTTCCGCGAGATCGACCACTACCTGAACACCGGTTCACTGCTGGCCGAACCTAGCCTAACCGAGATCCGCGATATCCTTATTGAACACCTCGATAACCTGTACGCCTTCTACGGTGAATACACCGGCGTACGCATGGCGCGTAAGCACATCTCCTGGTACAGCAAGGGCCAGACCCACGGTGCTGCCTTCCGCGATGCTGTTAACCGTATCGAAACGCTTGATGATCAACTTCACATGGTCCATGAGTTCTTTGCCGAGCTCATCGACAAACAGGAACTTGCTGCATGAGTACTACTGCCGAAGCCGCCGTGCTTGAAACCTTGTTTCAGGTCAGCGCCGAAAAGAGCCACCGCCCCTTACGCGAGTGTATCGCCACTGCCCTGGAAGAATATTTTCGTCACCTCGACGGCCATGAGCCGGATGACCTGTATCAACTGGTCCTGCAGGAAATGGAAGAACCCCTGTTGCGTGCCGTACTCGATTACACGCGCAGCAACCAGAGCCGCGCTGCCATAATGCTCGGCCTGAACCGCGGTACCCTGCGCAAGAAAATGAAACAGTACAATCTCGACTAACACCCACCGCCTTTACATCTTTTGCCTCCGAGGTCTTCCATGTCTGCTATTCGTCGCGCCCTGCTCAGTGTCTCTGATAAAACCGGCATTGTTGAATTTGCCCAGTCCCTGAGAGATTCAGGTGTAGAAATTCTCTCCACCGGCGGCACTGCCAAGTTACTGGCCGACAATGGCATTACGGTTATCGAAGTCTCCGACTACACCGGCTTTCCGGAGATGATGGACGGTCGCGTCAAAACCCTGCACCCGAAGGTACACGGTGGCCTGCTCGGTCGTCGCGGCATCGATGACGCGGTGATGGCCGAACACGATATCCCGCCCATCGATATGGTGGTTGTAAACCTGTACCCGTTCCAGGAAACCATTGCCCGTCCGGACTGCGACCTGCCGATGGCGATCGAAAACATCGACATCGGTGGCCCGACCATGTTGCGTTCGGCCGCGAAGAATCACAAAGACGTGACCGTAATCGTCAATGCCGATGACTATGCCCGCGTACTCGAAGAGATGGCCGCCAATAACGGTGCCGTCAGCGATGCAACACGCTTCGACCTCGCGGTTAAGGTTTTTGAACATACGTCAAACTATGATGGTGCGATCGCCAACTACCTCGGTGAGCGTACCGAACCTGGCGAACAAGACTTCCCGCGCACCTGCAACCTGCAGTTCCAGAAGGTACAGGCCATGCGTTACGGTGAGAACCCGCACCAGTCTGCGGCCTTCTATGTTGAGGCCGGTAGCAAGGAGGCCAGCATAAGCACGGCCAGACAGTTACAGGGCAAGGAACTCTCCTATAATAATATCGGTGATACCGATGCCGCGCTCGAGTGCGTCAAGCAATACAGCGACGGCCCGGCCTGTGTCATCGTCAAACATGCCAACCCCTGCGGAGTCGCCATTGGTGGCTCGCTGCTCGAGGCCTATGACCGCGCCTACAGCACCGACCCGGAATCGGCCTTCGGTGGCATCATTGCCTTCAACCAGGCCCTTGATGCCGAAACGGCCAGCGCGATTGTTGAACGTCAGTTTGTTGAGGTGATCATCGCACCGAGTGTCAGCCCGGAGGCGATTGAAGTCGTCGCCAGCAAGAAGAACGTCCGCCTGCTTGAGTGTGGCCAGTGGTCAAATGAACCCGCTGCGCGTTTCGATTACAAACGCGTTAACGGTGGCCTGCTGGTACAGGGTGCCGACCTCGCCCTCTATGATGACCTGAAGGTCGTCAGCAAACGCGCGCCGACCGAGCAGGAAATGCTCGACCTGTTGTTCAGCTGGAAGGTCGCCAAGTTTGTGAAGTCGAACGCGATCGTCTACGGCCTGAACAATATGACTATCGGTGTCGGTGCCGGCCAGATGAGCCGCGTCAATTCGGCCCGCATCGCCGCGATCAAAGCCGAACAGGCCGGGCTGGAGGTGAAGGGTTCGGTAATGGCCTCGGATGCCTTCTTCCCGTTCCGTGACGGACTCGACCAGGCGGCCTCGGTCGGTATACGTGCCGTCATCCAGCCGGGTGGCTCGATGCGTGACGATGAGGTCATTGCCGCCGCCGATGAACACGACATCGCCATGGTCTTCACCGGCATGCGGCACTTTAGACATTGATGACTCATTGGCCCACAGAACCCTAAAGGGTTCTGTGAGCCAATAAATCCTTGTGCCTCTCCACCGGTTTCATTCTGAGTCCAGCAAGTTACGCACGCGTCGCAACAAGGTTTTGACAGAGTAAGGCTTGTCGAGAAGGGTCTTGCTATAGGGGTTGTCTTTTTCCCTGTTGTTCAGGTCGCTGGTATAACCACTGGCAAGTTGAATTTTGACCTGTGGATACATTTGTTTAACCTGGCGAGCGAGTTCATAACCATCCATACCCGGCATAATGACATCACTGACCATCACATCAACCCTGTTACGCGACAGGATCCACAAGGCACTGTCAGCACCTTCGGCACAATAGACCTTGTAGCCCTGTTGCCTGAGAATATTCTGACCCAGTTCCAGCAGGGCCTTTTCATCATCAACCAACAACACGATTTCAGTACCTCTAAATTCCTCAGGATCGTCGCCTTCACCCGACGGGCCTTCATCGGCTATAGCTCCGGAATGATCGCGCGGAAAATACAAAGAAAATTCGGTACCCCTGCCCACATCGGAATGTACCGTGATAATCCCGCCGCACCGTTCCATAAAACCATAAACCTGACTCAGACCCAGTCCGGTTCCCTGTTTCCCCTTGGTAGTAAAAAATGGGTCAAAGATCTTGCTTTGTGTTTTTTCATCAACCCCGATACCACTGTCAATGATTGACAGCCTGACGTAATCGCCCGGACAGGGTAAACCGACTGCATCCGCCTCCAGTGCCGCCAGGCTTTCATTCTGTGTGACATAGGATAGCTTGCCACCACCCGGCATGGCATGCATGGCGTTGATACTCATATTCAGGATTGCGTCTTCCAGCTCGCCCTTATCGACCATGACCGGCCAGAGCTCATCATCCAGTTTCATCGTCACGTGGACCCTGGCGGTGAGTGTCTTTTTCAACATGTTTGCATCGTCCTGCAATACCCTGTTGATGTTAACCTTCGACTCCTCGGTGCCGCTTTGCCCGGAGAACGACAGCAATTTACGGGTTAACGCCGCGCCACGTTCGCCGGCGGCCTTGATCTCCTCGGTGAAATGCAGATTCGGTGAATCCTTATCAAGATTCCGCCGCAGGATCTCGGCATAACCAATAATCACATTGAGTATATTATTAAAGTCATGCGCAACACCGCCCGTAAGTTTGCCGATGGCATCCATCTTCTGGCTACGGCGTAGCAATTCGGCCTGCTTTCGTGACTCGGTGATATCGGTTGATATACCACACACGGCATAAGGCTCGCCCTCCTGGTCAAACAGACAGAATTTGGAGCTGGAATATATGTGCATGCCATCTTCCTGTGGTGCTCTTTCCTCGGAATGCAAAGCCAGACGGGAGTGCAGCACATCCTGGTCATTACTTGCCATTTCATCGGCAATCGTCCGGGGAAATACATCATGTGTGGTCTTGCCACAAATCTCCTCACTACTGATATTAAAGAGCGTCTCAAACTGCCGGTTAATCATCATGTAGCGGCCTTCAACATCCTTGACATAAATGACCGCAGGGCTGTTATTTATGATGGCCTGCAGGCGCTGCTCATTACTTCTAATCGTTTCCTGCAGGGCGTATTCTTCCGTGACATCCCTGAAGACGAGGATGGCACCAATAATATGCTGTTGTTCAGCGTAGATGGGTGCCGCGCTGTCGGCAATCTGGTACTCCGTTCCACCCCTGGCGATCAACACCGTATGGCTGGCCAGACCCACCATCTCACCGGTTGCAATCACCCGCTCCACCGGATTTTCTGCAGGCTCACGTGTCTGCGCATTAACGATCGAAAATATCTCGCTCAGGGGCTTGCCCCTGGCATCGGCCAGTTTCCAGCCCGTCAACTTTTCCGCCACCCGGTTCATCCGCGTGACCTGGCCTTTGATATCGGTGGCAATAACGCCATCACCGATACTGTTGAGTGTCTGTGACAGGTTCAGCTCATTCTTCGACAGTTGTGTGATCGATTCATCAAGATTGAACTGCATGGTATGAAAGGCATCGACAAGCAAATCGAATTCATCCTGGTGGCTGCTGTCATTTTCCCGGCGATCCAGCACCAGACGGCGATCCAGGTTTTTTATGCTGATAGTCTCCGCATATTCCGCCATCTTGCGTAAATGTCTTGCCACCAACTGGAAAAAAAGAAACAACATGAAACCACTGATCAGGAATGTCTTAATGGCATTACTGATAATAATGGTCGTCGCCTGATCAATGAGGTGCTGATATACACTTTCCAGGCTTGCGGTGATCTGTATCAGGCCGATCAGTTGCGGCTGATTCTGAAACGTATATGTCAGCGGGTATTCCCGTTTTATGGTATTGGTATTCGGCAAGGTCCCTTTGTCAATAATTAATTCCGCATCTTCATAGACCCGGATATGTTCGATATCCGGAAGGCGCAGGATGCCCTGCAGGGTTTGCTCAAGTTCCTCCTGGTCCGCCACCCACAGCCGCGAGGCAATATTGTCAACATAACTGTCACGAATTTCATTCAGACGCGACTCAATACCGCTTACATCCACCTTATATATTTCGTACAACTGAAAGGCCGAGGTAAACACTGTGATGAGGGTGCTCGCCAGCACCACATAGATAACCAGGCGTCTGGCAAGACGACTGCTGCTGCGAAAAATATTATTATTCTTTATAAGATTCACTTTATTAAATTCACTTTTTTGTATAGCCATGCCTACTTTAATGGCAACAAATGTTTTTTCTCCAACTGGGCATAGCTACCATCTTTTTTCATAGCCACCAGGGCAGCGCTCAATTTTGGTACCAGTGCCTGGTGTCTGTTATGCAGGTATATAAACATTTCCTTAACGGCCAGCGGTGGGCTACGCAGCTGCACATCGTTCATGTCAAGGTCTCGCAACAAGTAACGGCCGCCCCAGCGCTCGTACAAAACATAATCCGTACGCCTTTTGCGTAACAGGTTAAACAACTGCTCCGCGCTGCTGGTTTTGGTCACTTCCGTAGTGACCGGCAGATTTTTCTCAAGGATCTTCCAGCCATTGACATGGGCAACGGACTTGCCTGACAGGCCAGCCCACCCCTGATGCAATTCGACCGGCTTGTAGGAGAACACCACGAATTCCCAGTCCATGATCTTTTCCGGCACCCGGATCAGGTTGAGGTAATAACGTTCAAGCCCCGCGACCCGACTCATTTCGCCGTCGATGAGACCTCGATTGGCATTCTTCAGACCGCGTTCGGCCGGCAGGCGTATGGTCTGCAGTGGGTAACCGATACGCCGAAATGCCGCAGCCGCCACCTCATCCATAAAACCATCCTGGGCGGCCGTATTCAGGGGTGGCTGGCCGGTCGTATTCATGCGTAATATCGGTTCAGCCCACAACAGACCGCCATAGGCGAGCAAGCCTACCAGCATGACGAGATATAACCGTTTCACTCCCTGCACCTTAACTGTAACGTCCCTGGTAACCCGTTTTTATCGTCATGGTTAGTATTCTTTGAATAGCCGTGTCAGGCATTTATATGCAAGCCCCAGCAATACCACACTGTCAAACTCGGGAATCGATTGGATTAAGCATAGCCTAAAGTCACCACAACAACATGTTTAGGCTGAAAGTGTCCCTTCGCTTCGATCCGGTGATCGTTTAGAATGTCGTGCTGTTACTGTATCGTCAGCCAGACCCTGTTAGTTAACTATTTGTAGCATTTTCAATTTGCTATCGCTGACATGCAGATTTCCATATGCACCAATATAGAGCGAAGAATCTGATCATGAATGTACTGGTTGTCGGCGGCGGAGGTCGCGAACATGCCCTGGCCTGGAAACTGGCACAATCACCGCGCGTTGATAAGGTTTTTGTCGCCCCCGGCAATGCCGGTACGGCACTGGAACCTAATATTGAAAATGTTGCCATCGATGTCGAGGCGATTGATGAACTCATCGCCTTCGCCAAAAATAATGACATTGCCCTGACTGTCATCGGCCCCGAGACCCCGCTCGTGCTTGGCATTGTTGATGCCTTCGAGGTAGCCGGCCTGCGTTGCTTTGGTCCGCACAAGGCCCCCTCACAGCTGGAGGGCTCGAAGCGTTTCAGCAAGGACTTCTTCGCCCGCCACCATATCCCTACCGCCGCCTACCAGACCTTTACCGAGATCGAGCCGGCCGTGGCCTACATCAAAGACCAGGGCGCACCGATTGTGGTCAAGGCCGACGGCCTGGCCGCCGGCAAGGGCGTGATCATCGCCCACACCAAACAGCAGGCCATCGATGCCGTTAATGACATGCTCGCCGGTAATGCCTTCGGTGAGGCGGGCTCTCGGGTGGTCATTGAAGCGTTTCTCAGCGGCGAAGAGGCCAGTTTTATTGTCATGGTCGATGGCACGCACATTCTGCCGATGGCCACCTCACAGGACCACAAGGCCCGTAATGAGGGGGATACAGGCCCCAATACGGGGGGCATGGGTGCCTACTCACCGGCCCCGGTATTAACCCCGGAGATTGAGGCCCGCGTCATGCGTGAAGTCATTGAACCCACGGTCCGGGGTCTCGCCGCCGAGGGCATGCCCTACACCGGATTCCTCTATGCCGGCCTGATGGTGGCCGCGGATGGCAGTGCCAAGGTCCTCGAATACAATTGTCGCTTTGGTGACCCGGAGACCCAACCGATCATGCTGCGCCTGAAGTCGGACCTCGTCGACCTGGTTGAAGCAGCCCTTGACGGCAAGCTCGACACGGTCAGCGCCGAATGGGACCCTCGCGCCTCACTCGGCGTCGTGCTCGCTGCGGCGGGCTACCCTAACAGCTACCGCAAGGGCGACGTCATTCGTGGCCTGCCCGAAGGGGAAACCGAGGGCACCAAGGTCTTCCATGCCGGCACACTGCTCAAGGACGGCCAGGTTGTCACCAACGGCGGCCGTGTGCTCTGCGCCTGTGCCCTCGGTAACAGCGTCGCCGAGGCCCAGCAGGCCGCCTATAAACTGGTCAATACGATTGACTGGGACGGCATGTACTGTCGTCGCGATATCGGCCACCGCGCCATTGCCCGCGAACACACCTAAGCGCTTTCCGGGCCAATAACGGCCTCTCATCCTACACAAAAATCAGCATTTTCTTACAAGGAAAGTGTGTGCCCGTCACGCCCCTGTCACGCTTTGTCCGGTAGAATGGACTCGTTCCAAAATCCTGCTCAAAAGGGATGCGAACAGAAAAAATAACTGTAAAGTTTAATTATAACAATAAGTTAGAATCAATGTGTCGCCCTTAGAGGAAGGCTGTGTGCAGTAGTGATATGGGCACAGGTATGACACGTACAAGTACGTTCACAACAAAAGGGAGAAATACTATGAAATTACGTAATCTCAGCGTTGCCTGCGCGATCGCGCTCGCCACGCCTGTCGTCGCCATGGCCGGCGATGATGTCGATATCGGCAAACTCTATCGTGATGATTTCCGTGTTAACCAGGACACCATTACTGATTTGAGCCGTGATGAAATCCGTCTCGCCGGTATGCGCATGTTCACCAACCCGTTCCTGAAGCAGGAAGGCTACGGTGACGGCGACGACAACCCGCCCAGCCCAACACCCGGGACGAACCACGAAGGTGAGCGCGGCACCCTGCAGGGTAATGGCACCTTCCAGCGCATTAACGGCCTGGATGCCCAGGCCTGTCTCGAGTGTCACAGTATCATCAGCCGCCGCAAGGTGCCGATGACATTCGGTATCGGTGGTGTCGGTGGCGTCAACAATAACGTGCTCGGTGCCGGGGGCGCGACTTTCGTTGACCTGACCACGAGCGACAAGCAGGCCAATATCAATGGCCGTGTCATCAACCCGCCCTTCATCTTTGGTGCCGGGGGTATCGAACTGCTCGCCAAGGAAATGACCATCAGGCTGAACCGTCAGCTGCAGCACACCGGCCCTAACGAGACCACGGCACTGCGTGCCAAGAGTGTCGATTTCGGCAGCGTCAGCAAAGATGCTGCGGGCAACATTGTTACGGTTGACCATGATGGTGACCCGAGCACTGAGGAAATCGCTGATGGTGTAGTGGGCGTGTTCGATCTGCGTCCGAAGAGGTATGTTGACGGTGCATTAGTCGATAACGATGACTTTCTTGTCGTCGCCCCATTCGGTCGCAAGGGTGACAACAAGTCCACCCGCACCTTCGACATAGGTGCCCTGTCCTTCCACTTCGGTATGCAGATTGGCAACCATGACGATGATAATGACGGCATCTCTAACGAAGTCACCGATGGTGAGTTATCTGCCCTGAGCGTGTTTGTTGCCACCGCGCAGACGCCTTTCCAGACCGAGCTGAATGCCGAGGCCCGCCGTGGTCGTCGTGTCATGAATGAGGTGGGTTGTACCGAATGCCACAAGCCGAAGATGAACACGCACAGTAAATTGCTTACCTTCAGCTCTGACGAGGTCGGTAATGACCCAACCCATGCTGTCTACTACAGCGTTGACCTGACCAAGCCACCGATGAACTTCCCCAAGAATAATCGCGGTGGTGTCACGGTGGAGTTGTTTGCGGACCTGAAGCGTCACTACATGGGACCGTCACTGGCCGAGTTTAATGGCGATGCCATGTTCACGACCATGCGCCTGTGGGGTGTGGCGGATACCGCTCCATACCTGCATGATGGCCGTGCCCTGACCATTCCTGATGCCATCAGGGAACACGGTGCCGATGCCAGCAGTGAGGCCAATCCGGCCGTGTCTGCCTTCCTTGCACGCAGTGCCGAAGACCAGGAGGCCGTGCTCGCCTTCCTCGACACGCTGCGTTCACCGGACGGTACCTTCCCGCGCCTGCAACGCCTGGCGAAGGATGTTGCCACGGTACAGGGTGTAGACTAATAACGGTTTCTTAACACCGTTATGCAGACGCGGGGACTTCGGTCCCCGCGTTTTTTTTGCCTTGACCTCACTGGGACAGTGAGGTAGGGATCATAGATGCCTTTCAGGCATCATCATGAATACCCCACTCACGTCTAGTGAGTCTGGGCAACTCATAATGACCAGAACCTGCGGAGCAGGTGCAGGAAATCCCTAATGAAGCTCGTAGAGATTCTTGGGAGAAACCCGTTAGGGTTCTGTGAGCGCCCTGACACTCCGAAGGAGGGTGGTGGCTCATAGAAGCTTTTCAAGCTTCATCATGAGTACCCTACGCTTCCAGCGTCAGGGCGCTCAAAGAAACTTTTCAAGCTTCATCATGAGTACCCTACGCTTCCAGCGTCAGGGCGCTCAAAGAAACTTTTCAAGCTTCATCATGAGTACCCTACGCTTCCAGCGTCAGGGCAACTTCGACATCTTTCCAGAAGGCAACATGGTCTTTAATCCGGTCTGCGGCGGCTTTCGGCGCAGGGTAATACCAGGCCGCATCAGGATGGGTCTGTCCGTTCACAACAAGGTGGTAATAATGTGCTGTGCCCTTCCATGGGCAGGCAGTGGTAGTCGGGGAGTTTATAAAATACTCGGCATGGATCGCCGCAGCAGGGAAATAGATGTTGCCTTCCAGCTCAACACAGGCATCGCTCTCGGCGAGTAACACCCCTTGCCAGCGTGCCTGCCACACAAGAGATTACTCCGACGGCCCCTGCAGGGCCTTCTTCACCTCTTCGAGCAGACGCTCGGCACGAATCGGTTTGGCAAGAAATTGATAACTACCATCCTTGTTATCGACCATCATCTCCTGTTCCTCGGAAATAATACTGGTCAGGAAGATAATCGGGATATCCTTGGTGGCGATATTCTCTGACAAGTGATGGGCGGTCATACCACCACTCATATCCGGCATCATCACATCCAGAACGATCAGGTCAGGTAATTCCAAACCCGCCAGTTCGATACCGCGCGTCCCGTTAGGGGCCGATATCACTTTATAACCTTTATGGCTGAGTAATTCTTCAAGAAAGGAACGGAAGGAATCATCGTCATCGACGACGAGAATTTTTTCCATTTTCATACCGTTATCAGCCATTCAATAACATCTCCTACCCGTATACCCATCCTTAGACAGATTCTTGTTGTTTTTCCCGGGTTAAGATTGCTTACCCAAAATCCGCTACGAGTGTACACCAAAGGATTTATCAATAAAACAAGATGTCTTGTTGCTTAACCGTCTCATAGGTTGTTGCAAAACAGCATATCTTCGCAACGCATAAAGTCAGGGCCTTGAGACCTGACGCAGTATGTCTCTCAGGGCCTCGGCCTTATCCTTGCCGAAGGTGTTGTGTAACAGCACCTCTTCAGCACTGATCTTGCGACCATAATACTTTTGACTATAGTTATCGTTCAGGCTGACGATCCCGCCCTCCAGCGATACCCCGGCAAACAGGCCCCGGCTGCGGGCATAGGAATAGATGTCTGCGACCAGATTACCTGTGGTCGCCGTTTCATTACGCACCCCGACCGGTCCGGCGGCAATACTCAAATCGGCACCCAGTTTCACCTTGTTATTCATCACCGACCGCAGGCCGCGCTCATTCATGATCACCATCACGACCTCCGATGATGAAACACCAATCTGCAGACCGACACTCGCCAGGGCCAGGGAATAAAAGACCGGTGCACTCCACTCACCACTCTGATGATCATGGGAAAGTAAGATACCCGTCCCCCCGGCACCGCCCCAGACGAGTCCGGCCTTAATATAAGAAGGCACGATCAGGACACCGTGCGCCTGCGACAACATCGAACGGAATGCGCCTTGATTGGGATCCTCTTGCAATGCCTTGATAACGAGTCTGGCATCATCGACAAGTTCACTGGCGTCATCTGCATGACTAGGCGATGTAAATAGACTTAGTCCCAGTAAAATGGTTATCAGGTATTTCATAGCTTCTCTCCTGTCGGCATTACACCATCGGCCCCGCTATGGCGCAAGCAGGTCTAATGTGCCGCACAAACAATGTATTCACCCCGGATGGAGACAGGCCATGGCTCAAGACTCTTACCCGCGCAAGGCCCCCGGATACAATAACCATCTTCTAGACGAAACAACGCACCGTGTACGGAGCATTGCAGGTACTCGCCACTGCCATCGAAAAACTGATCGGGTACCCAGTCAAGGTTGATACCGGTGTGCGGACAATGGTTTCGATAGCCATACACAACCGCCCCCTGGCGGACGATAATCACGGCCAGTACCTGCCCCCCGTTATCGACACTGAAACCTCTCGCCGTGTCGTCGACCATATCATCAAGGCGGCAAAGCACCTCCTCTCTGAGATTATCCATACCGCCCCCTATTCACTGATGTGGACCACCAGGCGGCGGAGACTGCCACGGTGACGGTGTTCCCAGAGATACACCCCCTGCCAGGTACCGAGGGCAAGTTGCCCTTTCACCAGCGGGATACTCAGCGAGGTCGCTGTCAGTACCGATTTGATATGCGCCGGCATATCATCGACACCTTCATCGGTGTGCGTATAGAGGGGGTCATTTTCGGCGACCAGACGGTTTAACCAGTTGTGCAGGTCTGCCTGTACAGCCGGGTCGGCATTTTCCTGAATAATGAGACTGGCCGAGGTATGTTGAACAAAGAGCGTACACAGGCCCTCGCCAATACCCGCGTCACTGACTGCCGCAGCAAGCTGTGCAGTCATGTCATATAAACCCTGACCACGTGTGGTAACCGATAAATGCTTAATCACAACAAACCCTGGTGGAGAAACTTATTCGCGCACCAGTCGGATGCCAATCGTATTCAGGCGACTGTCGATGGCATACTGTGTGCGTTTTTTCAGGCGCAGACTGTCAGACGGGCTATTAAAGGCGCCACCGCGCACCATGCGCTGCTGACAGTCGCCACGCTGCCAGGCGGAACCATCCACAGGTGCGCCGCGGTAATTACTATTGGCACAGTCCTGCAGCCACTCACTGACATTTCCTGCCATGTCATTCAGGCCAAAGGCATTGGCCTTGAATGAACCGATGGCCGCCGGCCCGGCACGGTCCCACTGACTACCGCAATCAAAACAATTGGCCTGACCCTTGCCGATCTCTTTACCCCACGGGAAACGGCTGGTCACCCCGGCACTGGCGGCATATTCCCACTCTGCCTCGCTCGGCAGACGATACTTGCGCCCGGTCTGGGCCGATAACCACTTGGCATATTTCACCGCCTCCAGCCAACTGACTTTTGTTACCGGCTCGTTATCCTTGCGCCCCTTCACAGCCGCAGCGGAACTGCCCGTGGCCTGCACATAACGGCGGAAGTCTGCGACGCTGACCTCGTAACGTGACATGGCAAAACTACGCAGGCTCACCTCATGCTGCGGTCGCTCATCAAACTCCGGTGAAGACGAGGGGCTGCCCATACTAAAACGCCCCGCCGGGATCAGTGCCATAGCCGGGGCCTTGCCCCCTAGCTTGAGCGGGTCCTGAATATATATTGGCTTATGTGTTACCGGCTTGGGCTCAGACTTAATACCCGTCACGGCCTGGGGACTGGTGGGTGACTCGATTAGTGGTGAGGGTATGGCTAAAGGTGCCCTGGCAATTTCTGTTTCGTCAACACCAGGTGCCGGTACGGGTTCGGGCACCACCTGCGCAGGCGCCGTCGCAACCCGGGTAGGCGCCTTGTCACCGCCACTTAACCACCAGCCTAAAACCCCGACGACAATCACGGCGGCAACACCGATGCCGGCATATAACTTGCCGCGCCGACTTTTTTCTTCACTGGCGAGACGGGACTCGATCACCTGCTCGGTAAACTGCGAAACAAATACCGACTCCTCATCAAATGCTTCACTGATCAGTTTTTCGATATCATCCTGACCATCGACGAAGCTGGATGGCACCACGACAAAATCATCCTCCGCCCCGGGATCGCCCATTACGATGATCTCGGCCTCATCGTTATCTGTCTCCAGCAGCGGTGCGATCTCTTCGATATTGACCTGTTCTATCGGCAAATCCGTATCCATTGCCGCGACGGGTGTGGCCTTGCTGGCTTTATCCTCATCGACCACACGTTGTTTTAACGACTCGGCATCGGCGCGCATTTTATGGATCATGCTGTCGGCACGTTTCTGTGCGGCCTCGGCCTCGAGCTGCAAACGCTGACCGTCACGTTCGGCCTGTTGCCGCGCCATCTCGGCCTCATTAGCCAGGCGCGCCGCCTCCTGCTCGGCCTGTTGACGTGCCACATCCGCCTGCTGCTTGATGCGTTCGGCCTCTTCTTCGACCTTACGCCGGGTGGTCTCGGCCTCGGCCTGGATACGCTTGGCATCTTCTTCGGCTGCCAGCCGCGCGGCCTCGGCCTCTTCACGTATCTGACGTGCTACCGCCTCAGCCTGTTGCCGCGCCGCTTCGGCCTCTTCTTTCAGACGCAGGGCCTCACTGGCCTCGAGCCGCGCGGCCTCGGCCTCAGATTCCAGACGCACCAATGCGTCGGCATTTTCATTCTCGACATCCATGCGCGCCGCCTCAACCTCGGCACCCAGGCGCGCCGCCTCTTCCTCCGCCCGGAGGCGGGTACTCTCGGCCTCGGCCTTAATCCTGGCCGCCTCTTCCTCCGCCCGGAGGCGGGTACTCTCGGCCTCGGCCTGACGTCGATTCAACTCTTCTTCAAGCTGGTGGCGACTGGCCTCGGCCTCGGCCTTCAGACGCGCCGCCTCTTCTTCTGCGCCCAGACGTGCCGCCTCGACCTCGCGCATTTTATGTTGTTCCTCTTCGGCCTTGATCCGGGCCTGTTCGGCCTCGGCCTTGATCCGGGCAACCTCCTGCTCAACCTTGAGCCGCACCTCTTCCTGTGAAGAAAGGAAACCGGCATGTTCGGCTTCGGCGCGCAGCTTCTCGGCCTCGGCCTCGGTCAGCAGGCGCGCCGCCTCCTGCTCAATTTCAAAACGGGCCGCCTCGGCCTCGGCAACGATCCTCGAGGCCAGTTCCTCGGAACGCAGCCGAGCCTCTTCCTCGGCCTCGGCCCGTACCCGTTCGGCCTCGACACGCAGGCGTTCGGCCTCCGCCTCGGCCTTTTCACGCGCTGCCAGCTGCTCTTTTTGCAACCTTTCTGTCTCAGCCTGTGCCTGCTCCTTCGCCGCGCTCGCCTCGGCCCGGATACGTTGTGCATCGTCTTCTGCGGCCTGGCGTGCCGCCTCGGCCTCCGCCTTCAAACGCGAGGCCTCCCCGGCGGCGATCTCACGTGCCGTCTCGGCCTCTTCTTTCATCTTTATCGCCTGTGCGGCGGCCTGCTGTTCCACCTGCTCACGTTGTTCACGCAAGGCGCTTAATTCCACCTCGGCCTTCTCACGTGCGGCCTCTCTTTCTGCCTTCAACTTGCTGGCCTCGGCCTCAGCCTTGTCACGCGCTACTTGTGCCTCATGTTTGATCCGGGTGGCCTCTTCCTCGACCTCTTTACGCTTCTGGATCTCTTCCTCGGCCTTTTTACGTGCAGCCTCCTGCTCGATCTGCATCTGTGCCACGGCCTCTTCGGCCTTGAGTCGTTTGCGGGTTTCCTCCTCGGCGAGGCGACTGGCGTCTTCCTGCGTGGCCTTGAGCCGGACGAGCTCGGCTTCAACCTGGGCACGACGTTCACTCTCCGTCGCGGCGCGTTGCTCGGCATCCTGCTGTGCCGCCGTCTTGTCTGCGAGCTCTGCTACAGCCTGACGGGTATTGATATCGACAACCGTGGTATCCGGTTTTTTTGTCTGGGGAGACTCAGTGGCCACCTGGCTGACCATTTCCGGAGTGTATCCGCCTGCCAGCACATAGGCATCAAAGCCACGCTGACTGAGTAAGAAGGCCGCCACTGAGCTACGTTTGCCGGTGTCGCAATAGATGACGTATTTACGCGTGGGCTTCAGTCGTTCGGCATTGCTGCGCAGGATCGACAGGGGAAAATTATGGCTGCCGGCAATGCAGGACTGCTTGTATTCGTTCGGTGCCCGAACATCCAGCCAGACCCCGCCGTCTTCGACGATCATCATCGCTTCGTCCTGGCTCACCCAGTTAATAAGCGGTTGTATCATCAGACTGTCGAAATCATCCTTAGACAGCCGCATGAGAACCCCGTCACTGAGCATGGTCACCGTGGCATTTCGCAGGGTCTCGGCGATCAGGGCCTCCTCACCAAACGAGTCCCCTGCATTAAGTTCCGCCACAACCCGTGACTGGTTATTTTTTTCGACACTCACCTGGCAACGCCCACGACGCACCATAAAAAAATAATCGCCGCGTTCGCCCTGGCGGATGATGACATCATCGGTCTGTACCGCGACCTCCTCCATACGCATAAACAGGGCCTGGATATTTTCCGCCGGCAACTTGGCAAAGGTCTCGGACTGCAGCATCTGGCTCATCCAGTCGCTGTCTTCCTCTTCAAGGACCTCGCTGACCTCATAGGTCTCCTGCTGTGGCCCATTGCTATTGAGCAGATTATCGAGCAACTGGGGGTCTATACGCACGAAACTGACGGCATTCTTGGCCACGGCCGTCAGCTGGCGCGGGATATGGTGGGCAAGCGGATAACGAGAATGTTCGGTACCCCCCACCACGGTATCGACCACGCTCTTGCCAGACATCATGGCGACCTTGCCGGCCAGGACGTAGACGGCACGCGCATCCTTGTCACCCTCGCTAAAGAGCTTGTCGCCTGATTTAATTTCCTGGATATGGGTACCGGCAGCCAGTTCGGCGAATTTTTCATCCGACAGGGCGCTGATCGGCACCAACATGCGTAAACTCGTCTTCAGGTCTTCATTTTTTTCGACCGCAGCCATGTCCTGTCCCTACGTTATCCGGTATCACGTTATTCGTTATATTTAGAATGGGCGTGACACAGCGACAGCGCTCGTAACGCGCCCATCACATCATTTCACTCGCATTCCAAGATAAATGAGGACCACTGTGCGGTAATGAGTAACACGTCACAATCCCTGTTATTTAGGCGGGAAGGCCCATTCATTGGTGCATAGCGCCCGCCTGCTGCCGGCGTTGAAACAACCCTGGCAAGGAATTCCCTCTTAGTTAACAGCCAATTAGACGCTACTGTTAACGCACTCTAATAAATAAGATAACAGGTTTTTCCTCAAGGTAAAGGCCAATGCGGCCGATTTGTCAGTGAAAGCCTACAGCGAACACTGACATTTTCGACTTTTATGTTGTCTCAAGGGAGGGGAGAATATGCCCCGCCTTGTACCTGGCGACCATTATATTGATGGAGAAACCAAAGACCATGCGATACCTGACCCTGCTGACTGTACTACTAATGTGTAATCTGAGTTCGCTCGCTGCCGAGCCCCTGCCGTCAGCACGGGCACTGGTGCAGAAGACCGCCGCGCAGGTCACGAGTCGTATCCGGGCGGACCGACCGCTGATCGACAGCAATCCGCAACACCTGCAAAGCCTGATCGACGAACTGATGATGCCGCACATCGATTTTCAGCGCATGTCAAAATGGGTACTGGGCAAATACTGGCGTCGCGCCAGTGACGAACAACGCGAGCAATTCGCCACTGAATTCAGCCAGCTCATCCTGCGTACCTATTCCACCGCCCTGCTTGAATACAGCGACCAGGAGGTTGCCGTATTACCCGTGCGTGCCGCCGCAGATGCCCGTGAGGTCACCGTCCGTACCGAGGTTCAACCCGACCAGGGGCCGGCGATCCCGATCGCCTATGACCTCTATCTCAATCCACAGGGGCAGTGGAAGGTCTACGATGTGTCCATTGACGGCATCAGCCTGATCGCCAATTACCGCTCCAGCTTTTCCTCCCAGATACGACGTAGCGGTATCAGTGCCCTGCTGACGCAACTGCATGCACGAAACCAGCAGGCAATAAAATAATTTTGTCAAGCCCATCTTCGGATCATGATTTGCATTACCGTGCAAACCGCGATCCAATATGGCACATTTTTATAGCTCTATATCAGTATAAAAATCACCCCGAATGAAAAATTTACTTGCATTGTAGCGGTAAAGTTGTGCTATCTTACGCACACACTATACGAACAGGATCGTTTGCAATCCGAAAATAACGAATTCATCAGGAGTTACCGATGGCAGCAAAGAAACCAAAAACCAAATCCGAAATTCTCAAGACAATCGCTGAAAACACCGAGTTGACCAAAAAAGATGTCACCGCCGTGTTTGATGAACTGGCAGGGATGATTCAAAAAGATATGAAGAAGAACGGCCCGGGTGTTTTCACCATCCCTGGTCTGGCCAAGGTTAAGGTTGTGCGCAAGCCGGCCACCAAGGCACGCAAGGGCACTAACCCATTCACCGGCGAAGAGATGATGTTCAAGGCCAAGCCGGCCCGTAACGTCGTCAAGCTGACCGCGCTGAAGGCCCTGAAAGATATGGTCTGAGGCCTGCGTCCAGGTGCATAAAAAGGGAGGCCTCGGCCTCCCTTTTTATTGTCTTGTTGAATAGCTGCCTCAGTCGCCCATCGCCCGGTGCTTGGCCGCAATGAAGGCCGTGTGCGGCACATAGAGCAGGTCAGCAATCTGCCGGACAAAGGCCTCTTCATACTTGTCCAGCACGGCATCGCTGAGTGCCACCTGCCAGAGCATTTCCACCACTTGCTGTTTTTCCCCCTGGCTGAAGTGTTCATTGAGCAGGCGGGTAAACTCCTGCAGGCATACCGCATGCCTGGCCGTCTCGGCGGCAAGCTCCAGCAGTTCGGCGACGGTGGCGGCATCGAGCTGGAAGTACCGACACAATATCCCGGTTATGGCGTCTCGCTCACGGGCCTCGATATGGTCGTCGGCCTGGGCCATTTCAAACATCAGGGTCGCCGTGGCCACGCGCAGGCTACGCGCATCAACCGGCTCAGGACCCGAGCTCAGGACACGTTGTTGAAAAAAATCTCGTATAGAATTCAGCATACTGATCCGGGTTTTTATCCTCAAGTAAATCGACTGCTATAGTGTAGAGACAATACAGGAGTGCGTCATGCCCGCACGGGTCACATTATACCCGAGCCAGATCAGCTTTGAGGCCGCCAGGGGCGAGAGTTTACTCACAGCCGCCCTGCGTGCCGGCTTGAATGTTGATTATGGTTGCAGCAATGGCAGCTGTGGGCGTTGCCTGGCCTACCTGAAAAGTGGTGAAGTGGTGCCGGTCGCCCACCATGACTATATCATCTCTACTGCAGACAAGGCGCAGGGTGGCCTGCTCATGTGTTGCCAGGCCGCAAGCGGCGATGTCTCACTCGAGGCACGGCTCGCCCATGACGGCACCGAGATCCCCCTGCAACAGCTTCGCGCCAAGGTGCGTAAACTGGAGCACTGCGATGCCCATACCCTGCTCCTGCAATTACGCACCGCCCGCTCCAAAACACTGCGTTTTATTGCCGGCCAACATGCCCGCCTGCATCTCGTCAATGGCCTCGAACGCGAGTTGCCTATCGCCAGTTGCCCCTGTGATGGAATGAATCTCGAATTTCATCTGCACCGTGACGCCAGTGACCGCTTCACCGAGTATGTCTTTAATGAACTGAGCAACAGTACCTGGGTCGACATAGAGGGTCCCTGCGGCGATTTCACCCTCGACGAGGATGACCCCAGCCCGATCCTGTTTATCGCCTGGGGTGCCGGCTTTGGGCCAATCCGCAGCCTGATTGAACACTGCCTGTCACTGGAGTTGACACAGACAATACGCCTGTTCTGGGTCATTCACGAAGGGGAGGTCCATTATGCCGAGGGCTACTGCCGTGCCGTCGCCGATGCCTTTGAAAATATCCACTTCCATGCCTTGCAAACCGAGACGGCAGATGAGGCCCTGCAACAGATCCGTGAACAGGCGGTTGACCTGGCTGGCTGGCATGCCTACATTGCAGCCCCACCCACGATCATTGACCGCTGTACTGAACAGCTTGGTCAAATCGGCCTGCAGGCGAATAAGGTGAAATCAGACCCGCTGGTGGCCTGACAATTAACCTGGCCAGTCCACGCAATCATTCGGCATTGGCAAGCCGGCAATGCGACAGCCTTGCCGGGAGGGACCGTTCGGGAACAGGTTATAGAGATGTTTCTTGTTGCCGACCTCTTCGCCAAACTCCTTGGCCAGGACTTTAACCAACAAGCGGACATTCGGCGAGCTGCCGTACTTGATATAGTGTTGACGTAAAAAATTAACAACCTGCCAGTGTGCATCGGTGAGCGATATCTTTTCCTCAGCTGCCAGTGATTGTGCGATCTCTTCCGACCAATCATTCAGGTCGAGCAGAAAACCGTTGGGGTCGGTATTGATAAGGTCTTCATCAATGATGTAGTTCATAATACTGGTCATAACATCTTCCTTAATTCATGCGTACAAAAACTAAAACCACATTGGAAACCGTGCATGACTAATTTACACCCACAACCCCCTCGAATTAAAGCCTTTTATTTGTGCAGTAATAGGGGGATTAAAACCTGGGTTACGCTAAAAGAATAAAGGCACTTATCATCACAAGCGGCAAAGCGATTGAAACAAAAGGTTCATCAGCATATCACTACATACCTCAATTAATCTGAGTTGTGCAGCGCATAAACTTTACCAATTAGACAGCCCGGGGAGTACGTGGTCTTCTTGGCGCCGGGATCATCGTACAAGGGGTAGTACTATGGTTAGGCCAGCACCGGCAATTGGTACACGTTATGACATTGCACCCGATGATCACATGGAGGTCATCGCCATCGGCACACGCGGCATCGTAGTGGAATACTCGGATGGCCGGGTCGAGCTTGTCGCCGGTGAGCACTGGCCATTACGCCAACGTGAAGTACTACGTCACGCCAACACACGGCGGGGATACGGGGCCAGCCCGTAATAAAAGCGGACGACGACTAGTTCTCCCACTCCTCGATTCGCGGTTTCTCACGCCGGGTCGTCAGCAGGATACGTGCCTGTCTTTCATTATCGGCAAACACGAGACGGAAGTGATTCAGGTCTTCATTTGGGTAAGCCGCGCGCATGTCCTTGACCTGTTGCTTGGCATCACGGTAACTGTCATGCGAATCCTGCAGTTCAAGCTGGTTGGTCTTTTCCGGAAAAAATCTGTACACAAAATAAGGCATGCCGGGATCTCCGTTGGCGACTATCACCCTGTAACCAAAGGGTCTTCCACCACAATTGGCGGGGTCGGCACATTAGCATACCGTTGTCACCGCTGTCGAGATGCGGCCTAGCCAGTGGCACGCTGGCGCCAGAAATTCGCCTGCAGGGGGTCCCGGGGCAGACCGTACCAGCCCCGGCTATAGGCACTGGCCAGCAGTTCCTGGGCCTGTCGATTGCCGCTGCGTGCCGCGCTGCGGAACCAGTAGACGGCCTCTTCTTCATCCCTTTCCACCCCTCGCCCGGAGGTATAGAGGATCCCCAGGTTGGTCTGTGCCCCGCTATGCCCCTGCTCGGCGGCGCGGTGCAGCCAGTAGGCGGCGCGTTCGCTATCACGCCCCACGCCGAGGCCAAGGCTGTACATAAAACCCAGACTGTTCTGGGCCTGGGCCAGACCCTGTTCCGCCGCCCCCCGGTACCAGCGCAAGGCCTCATGAATATCGGACTCAACCCCGTAGCCGTATTCATACATCACCCCCATCAGGTATTCGACCTTGAGCTGCATCGGGTCATGCCGCGGTGAGCGAAATGGGATGATCTGTGCGCCCTGCCCTGCTGTTACTGCCATTTGTCTTCTCCCTGGGTCACGCCCCGTGCGCGACACACATGTCTGTTTAATCAACATTTGTGCCAAGCACAAAAACTAATTAATTAACAATCAATTAGGTGATATTTTTTATACCTAAAAAGAAATGCCGGATGACCCAGGGCGTCACATAGTGACCCCGAGGCGGTCCAGCAGGGGCAAGAGTTCGTCGAGTCCGGCGATTTCGTGGCGGGCCTGTCGACGACGGTGGTCCATAGCCGCCTTGTCCAGGCGTGCGGCGACAAAGTGGGTCAGCAGGACACTGTGCATACCGAGCGCGCTGGCACCGGCGTGCTCCTGGCTACCACCATCCCCCACAAAGGCCGCCTCAGCGGGCTGCACCGCGAGTTGTCGAAGGGCCTGTTGGTAAATCGCCGCATCCGGTTTGGCATGGCCACAGTGGCAGCTGAAGACCGTGGTATCAAAACAGTCGGCCAGTGGCGAGTCTGGCCAGGCATCGACCTCACCGGTCGAGGCATTTGATATCAGGGCCAGCTTCAGGCCGCGCCCACGTAAACGCCACAGATGTTCCAGCACCCCGGCCTCGACATGGCGCAGGGTATAATCAAAGCGTGCCTTGCGCTCATCGGCCGCCTCATGCAGCAGTGCCTGGGGGATGGTGGGGTCGAGACTGTGCGCCAGTTGTCGCACCACCTCGCGGTAGTCCGTCGCCTGGCAGATTTCATGGGCTGAGCTGAAACAGACACGGTTCCAGTCCTCACGATCCAGGCCAAGGATATCCGCGGTATAACGTCCCGGTGTACCCGGGCTGCGACCGACATCCACCAGGGTATGGAACAGGTCAAAACAGACGGCGCGGATCATCAAAGATAACCCACCTTACGTGAACAGCGCCAAGACCTCGGCGGCATGTCCACGCCGATGGGCGTTACAACTGATGGTACGGCGTACCGGGAAGGTCGTGCACTCGGCATTGCGATATACCCGCTGGGTGAAGGGCGTGTCGTGATTGGAGATGATCACCGTCACCCCGCGGGCGGCCAGTTTTTCCGCCTGCCCGGCCAGGGCCAGCTGTTCGGCCTCGCCAAAACCCCCGGCACTGTAGGCAGTGAAATTGGCCGTTTTGCTCAGCGGCACATAGGGCGGGTCACAGTAGACGATGTCGCCACGACGCGCCTTGCGCATGGCGGCCAGGAAACTTTCGTTGGTAAAGCGCGCCTGCCTGACCTGGCGGTGAAAATTTTGCATTTCCTGTTGTGGAAAGTACGGCCGCACGTAACGTCCAAAGGGGACATTAAAACCGCCCTGGCTGTTATAACGACACAGGCCGTTATAACCATGGCGGTTCATATAAACGAACAGGGCCACACGCAGGTAAGGGTCATCGGTCTCATTAAAGGTCTTGCGCAGGCGATAATAAGTGGCTTCGTTATTATTCCGCGCCACAAACCATGACTTGATATAGGCAATGAACTCATCGCCCTCATCCTGCAGGGTGGTATAGAGGTTGATGAGATCAGCATTGGTGTCGTTGAGCACATTCAGGTCGTAGTTTGTATTCAGGAACAGTGCACAGGAACCGGCAAAGGGTTCGATCAGACGCCGTCCTTTGGGCAACAGCGGCAGGATACGATGCATGAGCCGGTATTTGTTTCCGGCCCATTTTAAAAATGGTCGTGATACGCCTGCGTTATTCATATCCGGGTCTTGGTCATGTCGCATGCCGAGCCAACCTGACCTTAGCCATACACCTTGTTATTCGTATTGTCAGGCATTCTATCTCAAAAACAGATGTCATAGGTAACCGGCATAGCGTGGCAACAGTTTCCTTCGCCAAAACTGTATCGTCCGTATCAGGAGAGCTATACTTAGAAACAGGTCAGGGTGACCTGCCTACCATGTCTGCTTATGAAAAAATTGATTTACCTGACACTCGCCGTTGCCGGCATCACACAACTAGCCGCCTGCAGTACCTATGATGCGGTACGCATCGCGACCAGCCGAAACCCCGGCGATGCCCTTGAGAGCATTGCCAGGTCCCGTGTCAGCGGCTACAAGACCAATCCCTTGCGACTGGCCGCTGATGTCAATCGCCTGGTGCGGCTACTCAGTGGTGAAGTCGATCGTGAATGGGGACGCAAGGAGCGCGTGCTGCCGGGCTCACACCACTATGTGAAATATACACAGAATTACCAGAGCCGTGCCATTATTGATTTCGATAGTGGCCTGATCCGTATTGAGAGCCTCGACAGGCAACAGCCTATTACCAGTCTGCGTAATGCGATCATCACGACCCTGCTGACTCCCGATGACCCGCGCGCCGTCGACCTGTATTCAGCAAAGACCATCACACTCAGCGGCCGCCCCTACCTGCATGGGCTGGTACAGAATCAGCATGGAGAATATATCGACCACCCTGCTGGCGCCGAGGCCTTTGCCGATCACCTGATCGCCAACAGTCTCGACAAACGTGTCATACACACCGCGACGGGCAACAAGACCGTCTATGCCGTTCATCTGCAGATGGTCAATGATCACGAAAATCGTCGCGCCCAGCGCTATGTGCCACTGGTGAATCACTATGCCAGGCATTTTGCCATCAGCCGCAGCCTGATCTACGCGATAATTAAAACCGAGAGTAACTTCAACCCCTTTGCCATCAGCAACGCCCCCGCCTACGGTCTCATGCAACTGGTACCCACCAGCGGTGGTCGTGATGCCCTACGCCGCGCCAAGGGGCAGGACCGTATCCCCTCCGCCAACTACCTGTTCGATGCCCGCAACAATATCGAACTGGGGACGGCCTACCTGAACCTGTTGAACTACAGTTACCTGAACGGGATCAGCAACCCCTTGTCACGCGAATACTGCACCATCGCCGCCTATAACACCGGCG